>JABMRP010000541.1 GCA_013202535.1 Planctomycetota bacterium | reverse complement strand
GACGTCGCCCGGGTCGATCAGCGTGGCCGGCAACATGGCCAACGCGGTCTTCGAGCCGATGCAGTGGTTGATCTCCGTGGCCGGGTCGAGCGAGACGTCGAACTCTCGGGCCATGAACCGGGCGACCGCTTCCTTGAACTCGGCGATTCCGTTGTCGGCATAACCCCGGTTCTCCGGCCGGTCGATCGCCTCGGCCATCACGCGGCGAACCCCCGCGGCGGCCATCTCGTCGTTCTCACCGATGCCGAAATCGACCAACTCGCGCTCGGGATGGTCGGCCAGCGCCTTCCGTTTTGCCCGTTTGATCTTCTCGAATTTGTAGATCTCCGTACCTTTGCCATACTGGCTCCCGCCGATCCGCTCGGCGAACAACTGCTGAAAATAGGGGTCGCTCATCGCTCACACTTGTGGGGGAAACGGGAGATCCGGGAGAATGGAGACCCGTCAACCTAACCGACCGGACAGCCGCCGACAACCGGGGGGACATATCCGGGGGGTTGCAGGACTGGAGATACAAGACATGATCCGAGGACTCACTTCTGGGAGATGTATGTTGCTGATAGAATGGCGAGATGGCCAGTCGAGTCAAACCAACGGCAATTTGTTTTTTCGCGGGTGCCGGGGGATGTTCCCTCGGATTCAAGCTAGCTGGTTTCGACATTCGGCTTGCAAACGACATCGACCGCGATTCCGCGGAGAGCTACGCGGCGAACCACAAGGGCGTGCCGTTTCTTCGTGAAGACATAAACGTCCTGCCAAGTCGGGCGATTCGGGAGAAAAGCGGGCTTGACGATTCTCCGCTGGACATTATCGTCGGAGGTCCGCCGTGTCAGGGCTTCAGTTCGGCGGGGATGCGCGATGGCACCGACCCTCGCAATCAACTTGTGCAGTCATACGGACGCGTTGTAAGAGAACTGCGACCGCGATGGTTCATCATGGAGAACGTCGAAGGGATGCTGACCCTTCAACACGGGGAGTATGTGCATCGCTTGGTTTCAACACTTCTCGAAGCCGGCTACACAATTCGCATCGCCAAACTCGACACCGCCGACTACGGCCTTCCACAAAGACGGAAGCGCGTGTTTGTTGTGGGCAACTGTTTGGGGCTTGATTTCGATTTCCCTGAGCCGACGCATTGGGTTGAAGACAGGCCACTCTTTTCGCCTGAGCCCGAGCTGGTCACTTTGCACGACGCGATTGTCGACCTGCCGCAGGCCACGGATGATGTTGCTCCACTGCGTCGTATTGCTCAACCCGCCAGCGCCATTCAGAAACGACTTAGCCGAGCCATCATTTACAATCACGTTGCCAACTGTCCAGTTGGCGTTACGCTGGAGCGAGTCAGACGCCTGAAGCAGGGCCAGGACATGCGGCACTTGCCTCCAGAGTTGCAGCACGAAAGCTACCGCCGACGAGCGTTTCGCCGAGTGATGGATGGCATTCCCACGGAGAAACGTGGCGGCGCTCCCGCCGGATTGAGACGCTTGGTTTACGATGAGCCATGCAAGACGATTACGTCTGGCGCCCCGCGTGAGTTTGTCCATCCGACAGAAAACCGATTTCTTACGGTCCGTGAGTGTGCGAGGGTACAGACATTTCCTGACAACTACCGGTTCGTTGGTAATCTCGCTTCTCAGTATCGCCAAGTTGGCAACGCCGTGCCACCCATGATGGCTGAGATTATCGCAACGCACCTTGGAAAGTGCATTGAGTCTTCCAGGGAGCTTCAGCCGACAGATGAAGCGGGACGATGGTTGGGTATCCTCGCCACGAAGAGTAACGGTATGAGCCCTGCTTTGGATAAAGCAGTTCAACTGCTTAACAGCAATGGCCACTAACACCGATGGATGGAACATGTTTTCCAAGGAAGACAAAGCGCGGGTCAACAAGGCCAGGGTAATCGGAACCGGCAAAGATGCGATTTATCTCGAAGATGGCGAACTACTCGGCCTGCTTTGCATCATACTGCAAGAACTCTGGCTTTAGACCCATACTGCTCGTCCTCGACCCAACGCCCTCAAGCCGCCTGACCGACTTGGCGGCTGAATTCGACACGTGCGGCGGCTTGTCCTACATTGGTGATGACGCGTGGAACCACCTTGAAGAACGAGCGGGCGAAGTGATGGGGAAGTTTATCGAGCACTATATCAAAGAGCCAATCGCCGAGATCACCAAACACGAAGATACTCTCAAGCCCATCTCAATTTGTCGCAGGGAAGACGTTGTCGAGATAACCATTGGCGACCATTCCAGGTTTTTCAAATGAGTCCGCACTTTGTTCAACAGACGGCCAAACGATTCGCGTAACACAAGGAGAATTCGTCGATGAATCCACTGCGCATGTACTGCTTCGCTCTCGGCTGTCTGATCGTTCTCTTCGCGACGGCGGGAATCGCTTCGGCCGCCACGCCGGAAGAAGCGGCTCGCGGACTGCTCCAGCGGATACTTCCCGACCGGGTCGATGAGTTCGTCCTCCAGACGATTCCCGAGGAAGACGGTCAGGATGTGTTCGAGTTGGAGAGCGTCGACGGCAAGATCGTCGTCCGCGGGTCCGACGGCGTGGCCATTGCCTCGGGCGTGAATTGGTACCTGAAGTACTACTGCCAGTGCCACCTGTCGTTCAACGGCGATCAGCTCGATCTGCCCGAGACGCTGCCGGTGGTCGGTGAAAAAGTGCGGCAGGTTAGCCCGTTTCGATATCGCTACTGCTTCAACTTCTGCGCCTTCAGCTACACGCTGGCCTGGTGGGATTGGGACCAGTGGGAGCGGATGATCGATTGGATGGCGCTGAACGGAATCAACATGCCGCTTTCGGTGACCGGACAGGAGGCGATCTGGCAGAAGGTCTATCGCGACCTGGGATTGACCGACGAGCAGATCGACCGGTTTTTCGTCGGGCCGGGGTTCTTGCCGTTCGGTTGGATGGGTTGCATGGACGGCTGGTGCGGTCCGGTGCCGCAAAGCTGGATCGACAGCCACCTCGTGTTGCAGAAGAAGATCGTCGCCCGGCAACGCGCGTTGGGGATGACGCCCGTGTTGCAGGGTTTTACCGGTCATGTGCCGGCGGCGCTGCGTGAGAAGTTCCCCGATGCGCGGCTCCAGCGACTGCCCAGTTGGTGCCAATTCCCGGGCACGCATTTCGTCGACCCGACCGACCCGTTATTCGAGCGGATCGGCAAGGCGTTTATCCAAGAGCAGACGCGGCAGTTCGGTACCGATCACCTCTACGCCTCCGACACGTTTATCGAGATGCAGCCCCCCAGCAACGATCCGGAGTTTCTGGCGGCCATGGGCCGCGCGGTCCACGGGGCGATGACGGCGGGCGATCCCGACGCCGTTTGGGTCATGCAAGGCTGGATCTTCAGTTTCAAGGCCAGTTTCTGGCAACGGCCCCAACGCGAGGCGCTGCTCGGATCGGTTCCCGACGAGCGGATGATCGTGTTGGATCTGCATTGCGAATCGACGCCCATGTGGAGCCGGACCGAGGCGTTTCACGGCAAGCCGTGGGTCTGGTGCATCATCCACAACTTCGGCGGCACGGTCGGTCTTTTCGGCGGCCTGCAACAGTTTTCGCAGGATCTCGCCAAGGCCCTGGCCAGCCCCGAACGAGGTAAGTTGCGGGGTATCGGCATGATCATGGAAGGGTTCGGTTACAACCCGATCGTCTTCGACCGGATCGGCGACATGGCCTTTCGCAGCAAGGTGCCGCCGCTTCAGCCGTGGGTTCGCGATTTTGCCAATCGGCGCTACGGAAAGCGGATTCCCGAAGCGAGAGATGCCTGGCAACTGCTCGTCGAAACGGCTTACCGCCTGCCGGGCAATCCCCGCTCGATCGTCTGCCGCCGGCCGTCGCTGAGCCTGGGCCATGCAACGCCCTACGACCCGATCGCGCTGTACGACGCCTGGGAGAAACTGCTGGCCTGTGCCGACCGGCTCGAGGGCGTCGAAACGTACGAGTTCGACACCGTCCACCTCACGCGGCAAGTGCTTGTCGAGTTGGCCGCCACGATGTACGCCGATATCATCCGTGCCTATCGGGCCGAGGATCGCGAGGCGCTGGCCAAGGCAAACGCCCGGTTCCTGCAGCTTCTCGACGACCTGGACCGTCTGCTGGCCACGCGCGGCGACTTTCTCTTGGGCCGGTGGCTGGCCGATGCCAAGCGCTGG
>JABMRP010000540.1 GCA_013202535.1 Planctomycetota bacterium | reverse complement strand
TCATGGACAAAATTGAGGTCGAGCTTGCCGGACCCCACGACGTCGCCGCCCATCGTCTTGATATTGGCGGTGAAATAGCCGACGTCCTTGAGCCGATGCGTGATCGGCCTGACGCCTTCGGGAAGGCGATAATCATCGTCGCGGTGAGAACGCATGTTGTGGGTGTCGGAAGTTGTCTGGTACATGCCAACGAAGAATGCGCTGCGGCTGGGAGCGCATACCGGCGAAGTCGAGAAGACATGCGTGTAGCGAATGCCCTTTTCCGCCAAGCCATCCAGGGCGGGTGTCTTGACGTTTTTCGCGCCGTAGCACCCCAGGTCGAGCTTCAGATTCTCACCGACAATCCAGAGAATGTTGGGCGGTCTCCGAGTCGCTTCTCTTCCGTCGGCCGCAACGGCGCGGGGCTCGCAAGCGATCAGAATGCCGGACAAGACGAAGATCACGGCAAGCAGTTTCTGGCGACTCATAAACGGGGCTCCCATGGTGAAAGGCCGGCAGCGATCGAGTCACGACCGGGGACCGCGAAGATTCCGTACATCGGATGACTTCTCGATTAGGAATTATACAACAGGGACCTGCGTCGCCGCCATGGAAACCAGGAAAGCCCGTCAGCCGCGCCCGAGCTATCCGTCGTTGCATGGCACCAGACTGCCTACCCAAGTGATCCGTGCCACGCTACAATCGACCGAACGCGGTGAGCCGGGCGGCGGGGTAATGAAAGTACGAGCGGCGGTGAACATGTTCAGACAGACACTCTCGTCATCAAGGAAATTGCCATGGGCATGAAATCACGACAGCGCACGATTTACGCGGGTGTTGCTGTTATTGGCTTGCTTGTTCCGTGCAGGGCTTCCTCCGCCCAAGAAGGACCCCGTGGAGATGAGCCCACACGAAAGAGCGAGATGCGTGCGTCGGAAGCCCACTTCGCCGGCGTGCCGCTGAGCAAGCCGACGGATCGCCCGATCAGTGCCGCGATGGCGAGACTCTACGACACATGGAGCCCGCTGGGGGACTTCGATAACGAGTTCTACACCCTATTCAAGTACTCTCGGATCAGCGGTATCGGCAAGGATCCGGAAGTCTCCAGACGGGACCCCAGCAAGGTCATCAAAGTGGGCGATATCTACTACGTTTGGTACACGCGGCGAAAAACGGAGCACGCGCCGGTCGGGCTCAAGAACTACAGCGACGAGACTCCCGATGATGTGCCCGCCTGGGACTGGGATCTGGCGGACATTTATTGTGCCACGTCCCGAGACGGGTTCAACTGGAAGGAACAGGGGGTCGCGGTCTCCCGAAACACAAAGGGAGAGTACGCGGATCGTTCGCTTTCGACACCGGACATTCTCTGCATGAACGGAAAATACTATCTCTATTACCAGGCGTTCACCGGACGCATGACCCACAGGAAAGGGGATCGATGCGACGTGAGCATGGCTTGGGCCGATGCTCCCGACGGCCCATGGCACAAGATCAACCGGCCGATTATCGAACGGGGCAAGCCCGGCACGTGGGACGGCGGCTCGATTCACGATCCATATCCGCTCATCTACCGGGGGAAAATCTGGCTCTACTACAAGTCGGATGTTTGGCTGCGGGATGCCACCGGGGCTCCCGTCGACCGTCTCGACGGCACGCCGGCGTACCTGGGGAGGAGCTACCATCGGATGCACGGCGTCGCCACCGCGGACCGGCCGGAAGGACCGTTTGTCAAATCGCCCGCCAACCCGATCGCCAACTCGGGACACGAAACCTGCCTTTTCCCATACAAGGAGGGCATCGTCTCGCTGATCATCAAAGACGGCCCCGAGAAGAACACCGTGCAATACGCGCCCGACGGGCTGAACTTTGAAGTGAAAGCGATGGTGGTTCAGCCACCGGTGGCCGCGGCCCCTTTCTGTCCCGACGCTTTCGCGGGCAATGGCGACGGACGGGGCATTTATTGGGGCGTGAGCCACATCGTCGGGTTTGGCCCCGGGTTCTTAATCCGCTTCGACTGCGATCTACACCGCGACGCCGACCGGCCGTTTTTGAAACACGGCACCGTCCAAGCGGACGAAGCAAGCCACTTCCAGCCGCGAACAACCTTGCCCCAACACATGCGGCAACGATTCATGCGGGAGGCCGGCTCATCGCGCGAAGAGACGGCCAACATTCGGCTTTCCCGCGAAACTGGCGGGCAGTAAGCCGTCACTCCAGGAGCGTGGCCCCGGTCTCGTTTGTTCCGTCCATGAGGTGTTGAAGATGAAGCGACGAACTGCAAGCGGATGGTTCCTTTGTATCTTGTCGATCACGGCAATGCCGGGATGGTGCGACGAGACTCCGCCCGAATGGAAACCGGCGGACGAACCGTTCTCGATCCATGCGACCAAGGCACAGTGTGGCTGGATCGCCGGGGGGACGGTGGCTCCGGGCCAATGGAAGCCGATTGTCCAGCCGAAACTGGCCGAGCGGATCGCGGACGCCCCGGAACTGAAAATCGAAGACATCGCTCCCCCGCCCGAGCGCTGCTGGGTTGGCCGCCGTCCCTACCTCGTGCCGAATCCGGACGGCAAGTCGTGGGACATGATCTATCCGTACTACAACAAGTACGGCGGCGTACAGGAAGTCGTCATCCACGATTTCGGCTCCGGCGCCACCCGTCGACAAGTGCTGAGCACCCGCCAGGGCGACTCGGTTCTCACGCGAGAACGGATCGATTTCCACATGCAACCGTCCTTCTATACCGAGGGCAAGCTGATCTTCGAGATGTATGGGGCGGTCGTATTGATCGTCTACGACCCCGCGGTTGACGCTTTCGTTCACGGAGCGAAGCCTTTCGGCGATGAAGTGATCAACGGCCGATGCGTGCTGGGCGAAGACGGGATGATCTACGGAGTGGGTTGGCCCAAGGACAAGAGCGGACTGGTCGCTTACCGTTTCAATCCCAAAACATACGAGGCAAAACGGTTCGAAACTTTCGGACCGCCGAACGAGCACCGCAGAGAGCTTTACCGGGAAGTGAAGATGTCCGGCGACTGGATCTACGCCGCGATCGGCGCTCAGCCCTGGCACCTCGTGGCGTTCAACTTCAAGACCGGAGAGGGCCGGTTGCTGGCGACCACCGACGAGATCATCGGCGACAGCGACACCATCGGGTTAACGCGAATGAAAGGCGGCTTCAGCGGCCATGTGCGTACCGCGGCTTCGATCCGGGGTATCGACAACTTCGACCGAAAGGACTTCCCGTTTTGGCTGCACGAAGGCGAGATCTACGCCCGGAAAAGCGATATTCCGCCGTGGTCGAACGAGCCGGCCCAAAGAGACTCGGGAACAAGGTACAACTGGCCGAGGGAATACCAGGTGTGGCCCGGTGGCTTTGCCCCTCCGTCGCCGCCGCCGTTGATCGAAGAAAGCTCGGGAGTTCCCGACGCGCGGGGCCGCGTCGCATTGCGGTATCAACCGGGCGGGCAAGAGGAGTGGATGACGCTTCCGTACGACGTGACGATGTATCCAGGCATCGTGCGACTGTTGACCGAGATCAACGATCGCGTGCTCTTGGCCACCGACGAAGGCTATGGCCAGCATGTGTTCTACGATTTGGCGTCGAAACGGTTCCAGCGGGTCGGCGGCACGCTCAGCCCGTATTCTTTGGGCCTCTGCCGAAACCGGCTGTATGTTTCGGGCTATCCCGGCTCGCAAATGATCGAGTACGACTTCACACGCCCACTGGGCCTTCGGCAAGAGATCCCCAACCCAAAGCGTCTTGGCGCTCCGCCCATCGACACGCACACGCCGCTGGGGGGCACCGTGGGCGGCGCGGACGGACGTGTGTACAACGCCGGGACCACGCTCGGCCGGCGAAGAGTCGGCGGCGGAATGGGCTGGTACGACACAACGACCGGCAAACTCGGCGGGCTTCCGCTGGAGGACCACCGCATCTTCTGGATGACCGGCGCTGCGGCCGGCCGGTACATCGTGCTTTCGAGCAAGTGCGACGAGAAGGGCCAGATCTTCGTGTGGGACACGCGGACGCACGAGTTTCGCCACAGGGTCGATCCACCACGGGGCGCCACACGGCCGGGACCGATTGCCGAAGCGATGCCCGGTCTGATCATCGGACACACCGACGACGCCGAAGGTGGGCCGTTGCTTTACGGATTCGACCCGGCCTCGGGCAAGATCCTCTGGACCAAGTCCGTCCCCAGTCCCCCGGTCACCGCCTTCTCGCAAGTACGGCGCCACGCATACAGCTTTCGACGCGGTCCGAACGGCTACATTTGGACCTTCTTCGACAAGACGCTCGTGCGGATCGACCCGCGTAACGCACACGTCGAGCCGATCGGCAGGACCGAACCGGCCCAATTGGCCTTCGCGGCAGGCGGTGTCTACATCGCCGGGGGCCCAATGTTGCGGCGGATTCAAGGTGTTACGGCATCAGTAGCACCCCGATGACGGATGGCGCGGAGACGGCGGCCACGCCGGAACGGATCGCGCTTCGGTCTGGCCAGAGGGCCCCGAGCAAGGCTGCAATCACCGTTCATCAGCCGCAGCACGTCATCCGACGTGACGTTCTCGGCCGCCACACCCTCCTCGAAGGGCACTTCATGGAAAAGCTTCCAAAGCTGCCCCTCCTTGCCT
>JABMRP010000539.1 GCA_013202535.1 Planctomycetota bacterium | reverse complement strand
TCGGGATTGTCTTCCCCGGCCGCGATCAATAGGTACTTGGCCAGCGACATCTGCCCGTAACCCAACAACGCGTTGGCCAGGGTGAGTAACTCGCGGGGCCGCGACCGTTCTTCGTAAGGCACGTAGCGTTCGCTGCCCACGGCCAGCAGCAGCGGATGAACTCCCGCGGCATCCACCGCATGCACGGCCCGAACCCCGGGAATCGTCTTGGGGATCGCCGGGCCGACCAGCTCGTGGATCAACCGGCCGAACATCGAGTCTTCCTGCGGCGGACGTCCGACCACGGTAAACGGCCAGATCGCGTCCTTGCGGTGATACACCCGCAGCACCCGCATCACGGGGAAGTCGTGGGCCAGACTGTAGTAGCCCAGGTGATCGCCGAACGGTCCCTCGGGCAGTTGCCGGCTGGCATCGAGATAGCCGGTGATGCAGAAATCGGCCTGGGCGTGGATAGGCAACTGTTCGCCGCCGCAAATCATCGGCACCCGGCGGCGCCCCAGCGCCCCGGCAAAGGCCAACTCGGTGGTTCCCTCGGGCATGGGCATCACCGCCGCAACGGTCATCGCCGGCGGCCCGCCGACGAAGATGTTGACCGGCAGCTTCCGATCCCGGGCGATTGCCGCGGCATGGTGGGCGGCGATGCCTCGCTGGATCTGGTAATGCAGCCCGACCTCCTTGGCCGTCTCGTAACGGCCGCCGGCGAGTTGCACCCGATACATGCCCAAGTTTGAGTGAAGCGATCCCGGCTCGTTGGGATCTTCGGTGTAGACCTGCGGTAGCGTGATGTACGGACCGCCGTCGTCGGGCCACGATTTCAATTGCGGCAGTTGATCGATCGTCGTCTGGCAATCGAGAACCGGCCCGCTACGCACCTTGCGCGGACGGGTATGCCAGACCGAGCGCAGAGCCTTCATGACCAACCGCGGGTGGCGCAACAAGTCGGCCGGATCGGCTTTCAATTCGACCAACCGGCGCACCGCGTCGAGCGAATCGCGGAACAAGAACCGCACGCGGTCCATTGTTCCGAACAGATTGCCGACCATCGGGAAGCGACAGCCCTTGACGTGGGCGAAGTAGATCGCCGGTCCGCCGGCCGCGAACACGCGCCGCTGGATCTCGGCCGCTTCGAGATGCGGATCGATCGGTTCCTCGATCCGCACCAACTGATCGTTTGCCGCCAGATCGTTGACGCACTGGCGGAGTGTTTTGTAGCCCATGGGTTGCTGAATCGTCCCCGGAGAAAGTCATGCTGCCCAGCCGGCCCAACTATATGATAAGCTTTTGCGGCGGCGAAGCGGACCCCTCTTTTGGCGGGGCCTCTCTGTACCCGTAGAGTGGGGTGAGTGTGTTGCTTCCCAAGGCAGAAGGCGAGCTTATTCTCTTCCCTGTACGATTGGATGGGCGAAACGTCAGTAAGCGACCTCCCGTTTTCCGTCCCTGCGCCAGACTTCTTCAACGGGAATCGCGGGCAGAGCTTCACGACTTCCTCGAAACCGTCAATTGGGCGCCGACCACGACCAAGAGGAGTTCCTAGACCATCCGGCCGAGAGCGAAAAAGATGTCGGGCATAAATAGTCCTGACCTTTTTCGTTCCCCTTGGGGGCGTTCTCCTTGGGGGGGTGTAACCGCCTCGGCAATCACCGAATTTGGTTGTCTGCACGAACGTTTCAGTGTATAGTAGCAGTTACCGCACGAATGAGCAGAACGAATCAACTTGTTTAAGACACCTGTGTGTCGCAGCATGAGAGAGGTTCCCCAGTGAGACGAGATGCACTTGTACCGATGGCCCTACTGGCAAAACTCTTCCTCGGGGTCTTGTTCGTTGGTGCTTCATGCCCGGCGATAGCGGACACCCTCTACAGCTATGACCCTGCGGAGACGTACGGCGGGCACTCGTGGAGTTCCACCGCAGACGCGTTGGCCTCCAGTTTCACGTTGCCCACTGGCAGCCCCACATACAAGCTTGATCAATTGAGAATCCGGATAAGCTACACGGACACGGATGAGCCCATTACTCCCATCACGGTTTGTCTCTGGGAGAATGACGCCGGTAGCCCAGGCTCGTTGATCTGGTCGCAGGCTGTAGCTGATGTGAATGGCCCTACCACTGGCGCTGCCTCGTACTTCTGGTGGAACGAGTTTGACATCACAAGTGCCCCAGCGATTGCTGGGGGGACGACTATCTTTGCCGGGTATACAAGCACTTCGTTTGCCGATATTGCACCCTCTTGGTCAGCAGACAGCAGCACCATGACGGGTATTCAGGGATCGTGGTACCGGAGCAAGGACTCTGGCGAGTGGAGCGACAAGAACTACGACAGGATGATGCAGCTTGATATTGTCCCCGAGCCCTCTTCGCTCGTCCTTCTCGCGGGACTATCAGGAATGGGATTGATCGCCCTTTGGCGGCGACGACATCGAGCCAACTAAGGTCTCCCTGCAAATCTCCTTGTGAGGTGTGAAAAAGGGGACGCAGCTCTTTGTTCTGCCTCTTGTGGCGTGGCCGTCGTCAAAACACGACCCGCAGCACCGCCGGGAGAATCAGCAGGACGTGCAGACCGACGATTACCCAGTACTTCAGGCGAAAGATGAGCTTTTGCGTCTTGTGGAAGAAAACACGCTGGGCCAGCGCCGCGCCGGGCCAACCGCCGAGCAGGGCCAGGATGTGGAGCGTTCGCTCGCGAATGCGCTGACGCCCGACGATCGCTCGCCGCTTGTCGCTGGCGTATAAGAAAAACGAGACCAGGCTCGTCCCCACCGTCAGCGCCAGGTACAGATCGACCCACCAGGGCAAATCGCCGAGCCGGTCGCTGAACCAAACCAACGACGAGAGCACGGCGGCGGCCGTCAACCAGACGCCCGATAGCACGACGAAGGTGCTGCCCAAAAGGGCCGGCCAGTTGCGAATTCGAAATCGACCCATGGACTAATCTTCCGCTGGATGTTTGCTTAGGGATTGTTCG
>JABMRP010000538.1 GCA_013202535.1 Planctomycetota bacterium | reverse complement strand
CCCTTTCCCGCGATGGTCCTGGTACACGGCGGCGGAGGGACGGCCTTTGCCGAGTGGGCAACGCTCTGGGCTCGTCGGGGTTACGCCGCGCTGGCCATGGATCTGGCCGGATGTGGCCCGGGACGAAAACGGATGCCCGACGGCGGACCACCGCAAGACGACAACGCGAAATTCGGCGACTTCACCGACGAACAGGCAAAGAGGATGTGGACCTATCACGCGGTGGCGGCGGTGGTTCGCGGCCACTCGCTGCTTGCGTCGCGCGAGGAAGTCGACCCCGGGCGGATCGGTATTACCGGCATAAGTTGGGGGGGATACCTTACGTGCATCGTGGCCGGGATCGACGACCGCCTCAAAGTGGCCGTGCCCGTCTACGGGTGCGGATTCTTACACGAGAACAGCGTCTGGCTCGACCGGTTCGCCAAGATGTCGCCCCCTCAGGCCGATCGCTGGGTTCGCTATTTCGATCCCTCGCGGTATCTCGGCGGCGTCGACTGTCCGATCCTTTTCGTCAACGGCACCAACGACTTCGCCTATCCGCTGGATAGCTACCAGAAATGCTACCGTCTGGTGCCCGGCCGAACGGATCTGGCGATCCGCGTCCGCATGCCGCACGGTCACCAACAGGGTTGGGCACCGAAGGAGATCGGCCTGTTCGTCGATTCCGTTCTGACCGGCGGGAAACCGCTGGCCCGGTTGGGGCCGATGAACACCAGCGGGGCGAGGGTCTCGGCCGGCTTCACCGCCGACGTGCCGGTCGCCACGGGATCGCTTCACTACACGGCCGACACGGGCCCCTGGCAGAAGCGCTCTTGGCACACGGTCGACGCGGTGGTGGACGAAAAAACGGTTCGCGCCGACTTGCCCGCCGAGCGCCCGTTGGTATACTTCCTCAGTCTCACCGATTCCCGCGGCGCGATGGTCTGCTCCGAACATGCGGAATTGCCGTAGCACCCCATTCCCACGGCCATGAACCAGCAGAATCTCCCCCCCGAGCTTCTCTCCATCCAGCGTCAGGCGGCCGAGATGCTCGGCATTCCCGGCCTTCGCCGCCACATCTTCCTCTGCTGCGACCAGAGCGTACCCAAATGTTGCAGCCGGGAACAGTCGCTCGAGGCCTGGGAGTATCTGAAGCAGCGATTGGACGAACTGCAATTGACCGAGGCGGGTGGCGTGTTCCGCACCAAGGCCAACTGCCTGCGCATCTGCTGCGGCGGGCCCCTGGCCGTGGTCTATCCCGAGGGAGCCTGGTATGGCGGCTGCGATCCGCCCGCGCTGGAACGCATCATCCAGGAGCACCTGATCGGCGGACAGATCGTCGAGGAGCTTCTCATCTGCCGGCAGCCGCTGGGGTAGTCGATCGCTCTGGCCACGCGATTGGCGGTCAGCCGTAGCAGATCAGCAGATCCAGCGTTATGCCCAGCATGAAGTGCAGCAGTAGTCCCGCCAACAGCGAACGGGATCGAAAGGCGATCACGCCCCAAACGATACCCGCGCCGATGGCTCCGAACGATTCGGCGGCCGGTTTTCCGATGTGCAGCAACGAGGAAGCCGCCACCTGCACCAGCAGGGCGTTGGCATCGCCCATCGTGCGGCGCAGGCCGTGCTGCATGAACCCGCGAAAACAGAACTCCCAGCCGAGATAGAACATCAGGTAGGTCAGGGTATGGATGCCGAACATGCCGGGCGAGGCTCCGGCATGCTTGTTGATGGGATATTCTCCGAGCACGCTGGGATCGCGCGATCCGACATAGGCGGCCAGCAGAAACACCGGCGCCAGTGCGGCAAACGACCCGAAGGTCCACCGCAACCGCCCCCAGCGGACACCGTAGTCGGCCAGCGACTGCCGAAACACACACTTCACGATCAACAGCGGGATCACCCCCATCAGCACGAAGCACGACAGGAACGAATAGATTCCCGCGGTTGCGACCGGGTCGTCGCGGAAGACGAAGAGCGAGGAAAGATGCTCGGTGTAGAAATCGGGTGACCCGAAGTACTTCCAGCAGAGCGTCAGCGAGGTAGCCGCCAGCAACACCACGGTCGCCTGGAACTGTTCACCCCGCAAGCAGCCGGCCAACGGGCGGTCCGATGTTTCCCGGTAGGGCGCATCTTGGTTCATGGGGTCACTCTCGCAGCCCTTGGAGCCACTGACAGGTCGTACGCACGGCGTCGGCCAGGGGCGTCGGCCGGTATCCGAGTTCGCTTTTCGCCTTTTCGCACGAATAGGTCCACTCGACCAGAAACGTGCGTACCCAACCCGGCGTAATCACCGGAT
>JABMRP010000537.1 GCA_013202535.1 Planctomycetota bacterium | reverse complement strand
TGGCCGCGGAGGCTTGCCAGCCGAGTTCACTCGTGCTTCCCCCCGGCAGCTCCACGCCGAGCCCGAAGCGCCCCGGCACGTTGTGCTCCAGCCGCCACCCGCCGGCACGCCCTTCCCAGCGGGAGTAGTCGGCATCGCAGTTGTCCTCAGCGTCCATGTGCGCCAACAGGGTCGTGCGGCGGTCTCGCACGAACGGCGCATCGGGCACGCTTGCCAGGGAACACTTCTCCAGCCTGGCGTAGCGCTCGGCCGTGATTTCCTCCGGGACGAGGCAGATGCCCTTGCCGGCCTGCCAGTCGGCGGCGACCTCGGCCTCCGAAATCGCACGGTCGAAGACTTTCAACGAGGCGATCTCCCCGTCCAGGTTGCCGCCGTCGGCACAACCGACGTCGAACTTGTCCTCGACGCCCTCATAGACAATCGGTCCTTGGACCAGATCGCGAGCCACCGCCTGCCCGTTGATGAAGACTACCGCTTCCTTGCCGTCATACGTGGCGGCGACCTGGTTCCACTGGCCCCGGAGGATCTTTCCCCCCGAGATGTTGATCGTACGACCTGCGCGGAGCAACAGACGCACCCCGTCGCAGAAGACCAGAAGCCGGTATCCGACCGTGCCCTCGTCGCCCCAGCCCCGGCCGTGATTGACCACGGCACCGTACAGGCCGGTGCCCAACGGGCGGACCCAGGCGATGACGCCCAGCGCCTGAGTCGGTCTCAACGGTTCTCCCGGTTTCTCGCACCAGACGCGGCCCGAGCCGCCCGGCACGCGCAACACCTTGCCGAGCTTGCTCTCGACCCATTGACAGCCTTCAATACGCAACTCATTGCCGTTGCCGCTCTCGTCGCCGACGACCACGGCCTGCTCGCGGAAGTCCCAATGGCCAACGGGCTGTTGCGCTGTTGCGCTTGCGACGGCCACGCAAAGGATGGCCGGCATCGTCAGCAGAGTGTTCATCGTATGTACCTTCTCGTCAGAACAGCCGTTTACCACAATCGCGGTCGGGTGGGATGCCGTTGCGCGGCCTAGCCGCGATTCGGCATGTGCCGCCGGGCACGAGCTTCGCCGTCGACTGGTGCACGGTGGCCCGGCCTTGATAGTCGCAGGCGACGATCCGCAGGGAGGTCTTGCCGGACTTCACGACGTCGGCATCCAGCCCCCGGGGGAACCGGGGGGCCTGGGGGTCTTCCCCGTAGTAGATGGCCCACAGCTCGGTGCCGCGCTCGAAAGCCAAGTTGTCAAAGCCCAAGCTGTCGTCGCCAGTCGCACCCGGGGCGATCCCAGCCGTTGCCAGGAATGCCAGCAAGCCCATGAGGATTCGCTTCGCTCGCGGGGTGTCCATGGGGCCTGCCTTCCTGGGGTCCTCGGTTGCGGCGTCTTTCGGACAAGTTATGATGACACGGGTCGCCCTGTGCCCCCATTCTGTCGACCGACCGGGGAAACTGCAATACACGTCGGCGAGGACAGGTTTGCGTGTTGATCGTCAAGTGAAAGTCATGTGATCGGCTTCGTGGCGGCGCAGGGACCTTTACGCTCGCGGAAAGGGGATATGTGATGAACGGGAGAAGCGAACGACAGGCGATCTCCGGAGCAACGCTCTTCTTGACGATGATGGTTTACCTGACCGCTGAGGGTGCGCCCGCGCCTCCGGCGCCTTCCCGAGTATTCCTCCAGACCAGCCTGACCGCCACACCGGTGACCGGCAAGACGATCGATGTTGTGGCCGGCGGTGATTTCCAGGCCGCCCTGAACGACGCCGATCCCGGTGACGAGATCGTCTTGCAGGCCGGCGCCACTTACACCGGCAACTTTGTTCTGCCGGCCAAGAGCGGGGCTGGGAAATGGATCACCGTCCGAAGCTCCAACATGGCCGGCCTGCCGAAAGAAGGAGTGCGCGTCAGTCCCGAACACGCAATCGCCATGCCGAGGATCGTCGACCCGAAAGGGAGCGGGGCGATCAGCACCGCGCTCCATGCCAGTCATTACCGCTTGATCGGGTTGGAGGTCACCGTAGCGCCGAGCGTGGAGAACGCTTGGGCCCTCGTCAACCTGGGCGACGGCGGACGCGATCAGAGCACGCTGGCGGTGGTCGCTCATCACCTCATCCTCGATCGGATGTACCTTCACGGCGACCGCTCGCATAACTGTTTCCGCTGCGTGGCACTCAACAGCGCTTCCACCGCGATCATCGACTCCTATCTGGCCGAAGCCCACGTCCAAGGCTTTGACGCTCAGGCCGTTTGCGGCTGGAACGGTCCGGGACCGTTCAAGATCGTCAACAACTACCTGGAGGGCTCGGGTGAGAACGTGATGTTCGGCGGCGCCGATCCCCAGGTCCCCAATCTGGTGCCCAGCGACATTGAATTTCGCCGCAACCATTGCTTCAAGCCGCGGTCCTGGAAGATCGACGACCCGAGCTATGCGGGCAAGCCCTGGACCGTGAAGAATCTTTTTGAACTGAAGAATGCCCGGCGCGTCTTGATCGAAGGCAACGTCTTCGAGAACAACTGGACCCACGCCCAGACCGGAACTGCCATCCTGTTTACGGTGCGCAACCAGAACGGCAAGGCACCGTGGTCGGCGGTCCAGGACGTGACGATGGTTAACAACCTGGTGCGCAACGCCAACGTCGGTTTCGTGGTGATGGGGTTCGATCACCCAAACCAGAGCCAGCAGAGTCGGCGGTTTTTGATCCGCAACAATCTCTTTGAGCGTATCGAACGATCGGCCTTCACGATCACCTCGGGTGCCGACGACGTTCAGATCGATCACAATACGTT
>JABMRP010000536.1 GCA_013202535.1 Planctomycetota bacterium | reverse complement strand
GGGTCAGGCCGGGATTAGGGAATAAGGCGGTGGTCAGATGCATGCCTTAATCCCTAATCCCGGCCTGACCCCAAAAGTTTTCGGGATAACATTTAACGTAGTTCCTTGGCTTTGCCTCTAGGCCGAACGGCACCGCCCTCAGGTAAATTGGGTGAAACAGCTTCTGGGTGAGGATTGTGTGGTCCGCCCACTTCATGCGTTGACAATTGCTCCCCTGTCTTCTTATTACGCCATTGCGTTTCTACGTTGGAACGAAAAAGGCAAACGAAAAAGGGGTCAGAACTGTTTTTCATCGTCAAGATACTGTCGAATAAGGTCCCTCAGCCTTCCGTGAGTCTCGCTCTCCATGTTCACAATGATTGCCCCTTACGCGTTCTCTACTCCCCCTTCTTTCTTTCACCGCGACTTGGGCAACTCGATACGCACTTGGGCCGCGCCGAGGGCGAAATCATCGGTCCCCTCGATCGTCACTCGCAGGAAACACGCCCCGTAGGCCTCCCGCGGTATGTCGAGCGGGATCGAGAACCGCCCCCGCTCCACGGGCCGTTCGATCGATACGAGCCGGCGGTCGTTCGCCTTGCGATAGACCTCCTGCATTGCGGCCATGGCTTCTTCGGTTTGCGGAACCTCGCTCCGCTTCGGCGGGCGGAACGTGAGCCGCTGGCGGTGAACGACCAGTTCGATCGTCGCCCGGCCGTCGAGCGGGCTGTCGCCGACCACCTGCAACACACCGCCGGCGGTGGCCGTATCGGCCATCTCCAACTTCACCGGCCGCGGATACCGCAGACGCAGCAGGGGATCGCCGAAGAGGTTGAACAGTTCGACGTGCTCCATCCGTTCGGCGGCCAGCCGGTCGCGTGCGGGACTCACCGCCGCGGCCAGGGCTTCGAGGAGCCGGCGGCGCTGGTCGTCGTCCGGTTCGGCGGCCAGCGCGAGCTTGGCGTGCAACACGAGTTCGCCCAGCGTCTTGCGCTGGTGCTCGAAGTAACCGTCCATCAGGGCGGTCCCCATCACGCCCATCGCGTAGGGCATGGTCACTCGCGAACCGGCGTAAACGGCCACGGGCCCGCCCGGCTGCCGCGTCATGAGTTCGGCCAGGCAATCGTTGCCGGCATCCATGGCGCCGGTATAGCAGGCCAGAAACACGGCGATCGGCAACCCGTGCCGACAATCCAAACGCGCGACGTCGGCCGCGACGAAGATCGGGTACGAACGGTCGCCCACCCGAAGCCGATCCAATTGCAGGTAGTGCCCATGGCCGACGTAGACCCAGAACAGGGCCCCCTCGTTGAGCGAATCGAGCGTCGAGCGGGCGAATTGCCGCGGATCGGGGCAGAAGGGGCTTCGCCAACTGCCGTAGATCATCGGCATGAGAAACTCCGGCGGAATCCCCCGGGTGAGGATCTGCTTGGCCGCGTATTCGATAACCGCGTCGGCCATGGGCCCGAACCCGCCGACACCGGCCACCATATTCACCCGGTGCCGCCAGGGGCCCACGTCACCCGACCGCTCGTAGGCCAGCGTTTTTGCGACCATCACGGTCAACTGCTCCGGCGTGTCGGCGGCCAGGCGGCCGATAGCCAGATCGGGGACCCGATCGTCGTCCAGATCGGCGTACCAGTTGTCGGTCGCAATATGCGGCTCGGAGCCCCAGAGGACGTTGATCTCGGCCTTGGCCCGATGCACCGGCACGCATCGATTCCAGCCCGGCAGATCGTCGGCCGACGCGGGCACGGCATCGCCCACCAGCACGACAAATTTCAACCGCCCGCCCTTGGCGTGCTGCCGGATGCGATCTCGAACGGCGTCTTCCCCGCCGAGATTCGACACCACGGCCACTTCGTGCCCCTGTTCGGCTCGATAGGCCAGCCAAGGCTCCATCGCCTTGGAGAATTCCGCCGGACACACGACGACCGTATCGGGGTTCGCCCCCGCCGCGGCCAGACAGCAAATCAGCAGCAATCCGTTCATCGGCCGATCACTCTCCTTCCCGAGAAACACGCTTTCGTCCGGCGCTTGCCGAACCGCCCGATTCTCTCTCGACGGGCGAAAGAATGCAATCGCAAAAGGAGATGCCGCCTGAGAACCTCAGAACGTGACCGTTTGAAGTTCCGGAAAGTCGGCCGTTCGCAGGAGCCGGGTGATGTCGACACCCAGGTGATAGAAGCCGGCCCCCATGGGGTCGAGATGGGTGGCCTCGGCGCGGAGGAAGCGGATGCCGCTGTCGGAGCGAAATACCAGGATCATTTCATCCAGCGCCCGCGGCCGATCGAGAACGAGCGACGCGCCCGTGTTGGAAATGTCCTGGGTCACCGCCGCGAACATTCGGCCGACGACCGGCTTGCGATCTTCGACGGGAATGACCAGCACGACCATCGTTATGTTGACACGGCTGTCGACCCGCGGACCTTCGGCCAGGGCATCGATTTGCGAGCAGTTGCCGTTGGCGAGCCGAAGCAAGAACCGTTCGACTTCTACTTCCTTCTTTTCCGTGAATAACACGACGAATTCTCCGATCAAAACGTCCACCGAGCCCCGTTAATGGAAGCATAGCTTACCGTCGCGGGGCCGGTCGAATTGTGACGCCTTTTTCGGCTATTCCGGCGTCTTGGCCGGAACTTGGGCCGGCGCTTCGGCCGGCGGCTCGGGTTGGGCGGGGGCCGCGGTATCGTCGTCTTCGGCGGGGGCTTCGTCGACCTCGATCTTGACCTCTTCCTCCTTCTTCGCATCCTCGGCGGCCTTTGCCCGGGCGATGGCCTTTTCGGCGTCTTTCTTGGCGTCTTCCGCCGCTTTCCTGGCGATTTCCGCCTCGGATTTCGCCTCCTGTGCGGCCTGGATCATCTGCTGGGCTTCAGACTTGGCGGTTTCGGCTTCGGCCTTGGCGGTCTGCGCTTCTTTGAGCAGGGCTTGGGCCTGACTCTTCGCCAGGCCGGCTTCGGTTTTGGCCGTGCTCGCCTCGGCCAGCCGGGCATCGGCTTCGTTGAGTCGCTTTTGTGCTTCGTCCCGGGCGGCCGTCGCCTTGGCCAGTTGCGTATCGGCGTCGCGCACGGCCTGCTCGGCTTCGGCCTTGGCGGCCTTGGCTCGTTCGATCTCCGATCGGGCCGTCTTGACGGCGGCGTCGGCCTTGTGTTTGGCGTTGACCGACTGGGTCGTTTCGGCCTTGACCGAGGCCAGGGCCCCCGAGACATCGCTGCGGATCGCCGCCAGTGTGTCGTCGATCGAGGCCTTCACCGCCTCGACTTCCGCCCGTGCCGCTTCCGCGTGGGCAGCGGCTGTTTCCGCGTCGGCCTGGGCCGCTTTGGCCTGCTGCCGGGCCTGATTCAGCGCCACGACCGCCGGGTCGGGCCGGCCGCCACGCAAGAGCGTTCGCAACGGCGACCGGCGACTGCTCTTGGATGCCGAGGCCTCGCCCGCGGTCATCGCCACGGCCAGCAGGGCCACCGAGCACAAAACCATGGTACGTCGCATCGCGTCATCCCCCTCGATAGTATGAACGGGCCGGCGGGTGGGCCTTCCAGCCCCCGGAAGACAGCCCGCCGCATCGGGCAGTAATCGTCTCAATCTACCGAGGATAATCCAAACGGTGCCGAGATGCAATGATATTTCGGCCCGGAGTTCTTGTCCCGGGCATTGCCGAATCGTTAGAATGGCGGCGTGATTCCGTGGGGGCAAATGGGGCTCTCCGGAGGTAACGCAACTGGCCCTTCAAATCGGAGTCTTGCCATGCCTGTTCCGTCTCGCCCCCTCCGCTCCGTGCGGCATCGTTGTAGTTGCCTGGCAATCCTGCCGCTCTGCTGGCTTCTGGCAGCGGCCGCCGGCACCCCGGCCGAGGAACCACCCCCCCCGCCACTGACGGCCCAGTTCACCGCACCGCAAATCCAGCGCGAGATCGTCCAAGAGGGCTTCCGAGCCCGGATCGACGCGAGTCGGCAAGTGCTGCGGATCGACACGCCCAAGCCGGGGCGTCTGGAGCGCGGCAGCTCCATGCCGCGACCGGGCGACAATGTCGCGGTGGTGGGCGACGGCGTCGAGTTGCGATCCGGCCGACAGACACTCGCCCGGCTAACCGCGGGCCAGCAACTGCCGGTGTTGGAAGTCCGCGAGGGTTGGGTCCGCATGGCGGTCCGTGCCGACGGCCAGACGCATCGGGGTTGGGTGCGGCCCGACGAGGTGAAGGTCGTCGGACACGAGGATCCCGTGCGGCCGACGCTTTCGCAGATCGGTAGTGGGCGGTTCGTTTCCCAAGCCGTCCTGGCACAAAAAGCCAAGCAGTTCGACGACGGGCTCTACGCGGCGGTCGATCTGGCGGCCCAATCAGGCGCGGGGCTATGGCCGGGCAAGGTGAAAATGCTAGAGGCCGTTGCCGGGCGATTTGAAAAGACCGGCAGCCAACCGCTCGACAACGCGGCGATGGTCTTGCTGGGCGCCGCACAATTGGGCAAACTCGACGTCCAGACCCCTCCCCAACTGCAACAGCCGGTCGCGACCGCCGTCGCCGAGTTCATGGCCGACGCCAAGCGGTCCAAGCCCATCGGGTTCTACACCTGGAGCGAACCGCTGGAGCGGATCTTCCGCCAGGATCGCATGTTGCAGACCGAACTCAAGGGTCAGGCGGGCATCGCCGCGCTGGTCGAGACACTGGCCGGCAATCCGGACGCAGCCAGCGTCTACTCGCGGTATCTCGACTTCGTCGGCCGGTTGACCAACCCGCTGGCCTATCCCGACCTGCGTCCGTCGTTGGCCGCATGGCAGCAGGGGGATCGGAACATGCCGGCGAAAGAAGTCTACTTCTTCCCCCCCTCGGTTTCGCACGAGACGGAGTTGCTCAAGAAGCTCTTCCCCGAGAATCCGGTCCCGCCCGGGTTCAGTCTCATCGACGAACTGATCGCGCGGATTCAAGATGGCCGGATCGACCTGACGCCGACCGACGCCTCGGGCTGGTACGACTATCAGACCTGGGCGCAAGAGCCGCTGGTTATCCCCGATCGGATGCCCGAGGCAAAGCGTCTGGTGATGGACGACCGCTACCGCGAGCAGCTTCTGGAGTTGTTCAAGGGCGTGCTGGCCTTGACGCGCGAGACGCATATCAAGCAGCTCGAAATCCCCGTCGCTCCGTCGGCGGAGCCACCGGGACCCTTCGAGCCGCCCAAGCCCAAGATCCATTTCACTATCCGCCCGGAACTCGCCGCCGAACCGATGGCCACGGTCTATCTTCGCCGGGCCATGGGCTACCGGTTCGTTCGCGGCGTGTTGGAAGAGACGTTCGGCCGTGACGCCCTCGGGCAGATACACCGGCAAAGCGCGACGGGCCCGGTGCGGGAGAACCTCGACGACGAATTGCGCCGGATGGAGGCCCTGTTCTTCGGTGCATACGTCGCCGTCAGCCGCCAGTTGGGGATGCCGCCGGAGACAACGCCGGGCTCGGGTTCGGGCGAAGGGCCCGACGCCGACGCGGTGGCGTTTCTCGCCTGGTCCGACCGCCTGCAAGATGATCCCGACGTGGGCCGCGACGTGCGGATGATGGTGCCCGTGTTCTACGACGATCTGCGCAAGATGACCAAGGTCTGGGTCTTCCTCGGCTGGCAGCCGCAGCAGGTGCAGATCAGCTTCGCCCAGCGGCCGGCGGTCGAGGTGTTCGATCCCGACGGCCAACCGGTTCCCGCCGATAGCGATCGGATCGTGCTGCACTACCACTCGCAATACCACACGCTGGCCTACCCGGTCACCGCCGAGGTGTACGTCACGAAGATTCTCAACCGGCCCGAATTCCGCGCCCATTGCGACAAGTACAAGACCCGCTCGGCGATTCTGGCGAACTTGGAGTAGGCTACCCCCACATTCTTTCCCGATTTGCCCGATGTGTCATTATCGGTTCGTGTCCCCGGAATTCTCCTATCTCTTGTGCCGTCAAACAGAGACGAACACCCCAGCTTGGCCTCCGGAGCCGAAGGGAAGGACACCAGCTACAGATCCACGTGCTTCACCCGACGCGGCAATGGTCGATGACCTCGTCGGCCGTGGCGAGGTAGCCGGTGTGGAAGGGGCCGAACTCGGCGTAGCGGGCGCTGGCCTCGTCGAATCGCATCTGATAGACGATATCCTTGAGAAACTCGGGGTTGCGAGCCCAGAGCGTGACGCCCCATTCCCAGTCGTCCAAGCCGATCGCCGCGGTGACCAACTGGGTCACGCGCCCCGCGTACTGCATGCCGCTGGCCCC
>JABMRP010000535.1 GCA_013202535.1 Planctomycetota bacterium | reverse complement strand
TTGGGTGAAGCGACGCGGTAGCCACCCGAGATTCACGTCGATCCGGTCGGTCGACGACGAAAAATCCGGGGGGGGTCCGCCGTATTTTTCCGCACAGACCGCAGGACCGAATCACGGGCACAACTGATGGGTGGCATACATGTGAGTTCTCATTGCAACTCGTTTCACTATAACGAGATATGATCTTCACTGTGACCCCTTAATGGTGGCCATCGCAAGGGAAATCCAACCGCTCCGTGCGGTCAGCGTAGACTACTTGTCTTGCGTGTTCGACGAGTTCACCCCGCGACGGAGGGCCTGTTGTGACAACCATGCCGACAGCGCCTAGCGGGCCACCTGAAATTCGCAGCGAAATGGCCACATTCCTATTTTTGTTTTCTTGACTTGTTGCCAAAGACCAGATAGAGTGGATTGTGAGTGTCGACACACACTCACACTGGGTCGGGGTGACCCCATATGTGGATAAATAGGGTGCCTCGGCAGAATAGACAAGGAAGAAGTGTAATGCTAGTTCTGTCCCGAAAGAAAAACGAAAGTATTGTCATCAACGATGACATTACGATCGTGGTCGTGGAGATTCGGGGGGACAAGGTCCGTTTAGGGGTCGAGGCCCCTAAGGAAGTTCCAGTCCACCGGCGCGAGGTGTTTGATGCCATTCGCCGGAATGAAGCCGCCGGGGGCAACAGCAAGACGCCCAACGCGGATGCGGCTGGAAAAAGCGGCGACGCGTAACGCTCGCTCGTGTTCCTTCCTGTAATGGGCCGACCGTTTCCCTCCCGCGGTTTCCCGGCCTTCCTGTCCTGATGCTCACCTCGGGACATTTCCTCGCGCCGAGACTCCCTTGACGAAAGGGCTGGCCGCAGGGTATACAGATAGGTCCGGTTCGCTTTGCGGGGCTTCTCTCCACGGGTCGTCTCGCCAAAACGTGTCGCATGGCCCCATCGTCTAGCGGTCTAGGACTCCGGCCTTTCACGCCGGCAACACGGGTTCGAGTCCCGTTGGGGTCACTGTAAGGAAGGTAGGGATGGCTTCGTACGATGCTCTAGTGTTGGTCTCCTTTGGGGGCCCCGAGAGGCCCGACGACGTCATTCCCTTTCTCGAAAACGTAGTCCGTGGCAAGCGCGTTCCTCCGGAGCGCATCGCGGAAGTCGCCCGGCATTACGAGCTGTTCGGCGGCCAAAGCCCCCTCAACGCCCAAAATCGGGCCTTCCTGGCCGCGGTGATCGCCGATCTCAACCGCCACGGTCCCCACTTGCCCGTCTACTGGGGTAATCGAAATTGGCATCCTCTGTTGGGCGATACGGTGCGACAAATGGCCGACGACGGGGTGCGCCACGCGCTGGCGTTGGTCACCTCGGCATTCGCCTCGTACTCCGGATGCCGACAATACCTCGAAGACATCGAGCGGGCACGCCGGGAGGTGGGGCCCGACGCCCCGAAAGTCGACAAACTCCGCCTCTTCTACAACCACCCGGGGTTCATCGAGCCGATGGCCGATCGCGTGGCCGCGGCGCTGGAGCAGCTTTCACCCGAACGTCGCGCGGCGGCCCGGCTCGTCTTCACCGCCCATAGCCTGCCGGTGGCCATGGCCGCAAAATGCGCCTACGAGCACCAGTTGCGTCAGGCGTGCCATCTGGTCGCTGGGCAATTGGGTCGGCAATCGTGGCAGTTGGTCTACCAGAGCCGTAGCGGGCCGCCACGGATGCCCTGGCTGGAGCCCGATGTCGGCGAGTATCTGCGAGGCCTGGCCGACAGCGGGCAGGCGGGCGACGTAGTCCTCGTGCCCATCGGATTCCTCTCGGAGCACATGGAGGTGGTCTACGATCTGGACGTCGAGGTCGCCGGTCTGTGCGAAGAACTGGGCCTGAACATGGTCCGATCGGCCGTGGTGGGCACCCACCCTCGGTTCGTCCAGATGATCCGCGAGTTGATCTCCGAGCGCATCAACGAACATCCTACCCGTCTGGCGATGGGCCCCGATGGCCCCAGCCCCGATAGGTGTCCACCGGATTGCTGCCCGGTGCGCTGAATCCCCTCCGATTCCTGTCTCCCCCTCTTGACTTTAGATATTATAGTGATATCATTACGATATATTGACTGAGTGAACCCGTCCGATTGACTGAGTGAACCCGTCCGGAGGAGGAGCGATGAACCAACAACGCGAGATCAGCGTCACGAGCGGTTGGGTGGTCATGCCGGTGACGATCACCATCTTTGCCGTCGCCGTGGCCCTGTTCGTATGGTTTGTGTTTTCGGCCGTCGACGCCGAGCGCGCCGGAGGTGTCCCCAACTTCTACCTGCTGCTGGCGAGTCTGCTCACGTTGGGGCTGGGGATTTTCTCTTGCTTCGGCTACTTCACGCTGCAGCCGAACGAAGCCCGAGTGCTGATCCTGTTTGGTGCGTATCGTGGCACGGTTCACACCAGCGGCTGGCATTGGACGAACCCCTTCACCTCGAAGCTGCGGATCTCGCTCCGCTCGCGGAACCTTAACGGCGAGAAGCTCAAGGTGAACGATAAGCGGGGGAATCCGATCGAGATTGCCGTGGTCGTGGTTTGGCGAGTTGAGGACACGGCCCAGGCGTGCTTCGACGTGGACAACTTCGAGGAGTACGTAACCGTCCAGAGCGAATCGGCCGTGCGCCATCTGGCCAATTGCTACGCTTACGATCATGCCGAAGAGGGCGAGACGACGTTGCGCAGCGGCGTGGAAGAGGTCTCGGCCGTGCTGCGCGACGAGCTTCAAGACCGTGTGGCCAAGGCGGGCGTGCGGGTCGAGGAAGCCCGGCTGACCCATCTGGCCTATGCTCCGGAAATCGCCGGGGCCATGCTCCGCCGGCAACAGGCCGAGGCGATCATCGACGCCCGGCAGAAGATCGTCCACGGGGCGGTTTCCATGGTCGAAATGGCGCTCTCCGATCTGGCCGAGAAAGACGTCGTGCAGCTCGACGAGGAGCGCAAAGCCACGATGGTCAGCAACCTCCTGGTGGTGCTGTGCGGCGAAACGGAAGCGCAGCCGGTAATCAACACGGGAACGCTGTACGCGTAGCACGATCGGATGAAATCGAGAAAATCTTTCCTGCTCCGCATCAATCCCGCGTTGTACGAGGCACTGGCGGCCTGGGCCGGTCAGGAGATGCGCAGCGTCAACGGCCAGATCGAGTACCTCCTCAAAGAGGCCGTCACCCGCCACGGCCGGTCGCTGCCCATCCGAGATGAAGAAACCGACGACTTGCCCGGAGCACCGGCTGGCGAGTAGACTCATGTTGGTGCCGGACCCACGGGATGCTACCCGTGGGCGTGGCAAATGTCCAATCGCTAGTCCCTAGTCCCCAGCCCCTAGTCCCTACCATGCTTCGCCCACTCGGCCGTACCGACATCAACATCTCCCCGGTCCCCTTGGGCTGTTGGCCGATCGCGGGGATGACCAGTCCGGGGGTCAACGACGACGATAGCCTGGCAACCATCCTCGCCTGTTTCGAACTGGGGATCAACCACCTCGACACGGCCTACTGTTACGGGCGCCAAGGCGAAAGCGAGCGGCTCATCGCTCGGGCGCTGGGCGATCGTCGCGACGAGATGGTCATTGCCACCAAGGGCGGATTGCACTGGAGCGACGAAGGAAAGATGGTCCACGACGCCCGGCCCGAAACGCTTCGCCGCCAGTGCGAGGAGAGCCTCGCGCGGCTGGCCACCGACCGGGTCGAACTGCTCTACCTGCACGCGCCCGACGAAAACGTCCCCGTGGCCGAATCGGCAGGCGCGCTTCGCGACTTGATGCGGCAGGGCAAGACCCGGAGCGTCGGCGTGTCGAACGTTACGCTGGCCCAGCTTGAGGCGTTTGCGGCGGAGTGCCCGGTCACGGCCTATCAGCCGCCGTACAACATGTTGCAGCGTGGGATCGAAGCCGACACGCTGCCCTGGTGTCGCGAGCACGGCGTCTCGGTAATCGTCTATTGGCCGCTTCTCAAGGGACTGCTGGCCGGCAAGATCGGTCGCGATCACGTCTTCGATCCCAGCGACAGCCGCTGTAAGTATCCCATGTTTCGCCCGCCCCAGTGGGAGAAGAACCACGACTTCCTCGACACCCTGCGCCCGATCGCCGCGGAGGCCGGCAAGACGGTCGCCCAGTTGGCGGTCAACTGGACGATCCATCGCCCGGGCGTCACGGCCGCACTATGCGGCGCCAAGCGTCCCGATCAGATCCGCGAGACGGCCGGCTCCGCCGGATGGCAGTTGACCGAAGCGCAGTTGTCGCGAATCGATCACGCACTGGCCCAGCGGGGAACGCCGGAGAGTGAACTGCCCGTTTGACCCCAACGGGTCCTCACAACAGAGCCCAGGATCAACTC
>JABMRP010000534.1 GCA_013202535.1 Planctomycetota bacterium | reverse complement strand
TCGTTTAACGCCCAGCCGAAGGCGCCGGCTCTTACGCTGTTCCAATCGTCTTTCTTGAACAGGAGGAAGCAGAGGAAACAGAGAAGGTCATAACGAGTCGGCAAATTCGCCCCTGGAAGACCGCTTTCGGACAAATTCTAGAGAACCGGCGGCGACCGAACGGCAGTCGTCGAAAACTCAGCATCAGGCGCTTGCGGCGAGGTGGAAGGTAGTGATAATGAGGGGCGTGTCTCAGCAACTCCTGGGAGACCAGCCATGGCCGATCCATCGTCCATCGCTTGTCTGCCACGCCGTGGACTTCTTTCTTTGGAGCCAATGCATGAACGCTGAATCAAGTTGCCCCTTGTATGAATTCTCAATCGACGGGCAGACGATTTTTGCCCACGCAGTTCTACTTGTTATGGTAGCCAATGAGGTGATACCAAGTCCTGGTGCTGGTTCTGACTGGCAGAGATTCGAGGCGTTCGTGATAAAACGAGCCCGTACCGTTTTCGGCCAATGGCCAGCTTATCTGGTTCGCCCCAGCACTTCGGTTTCGTCGGACAGGTTCACTGGAATCCGCGTTTTTGCGAGTTGTAGTTCTTTTCGTCCGGATTCTCCCGAGATGATCCAAAAAGCACTGCTCGTGTGGCATCAAGAGTCAGCCGAGATCAGCTTTTCCAACTCGGTGCAGCTTTGTGAGGTGCCATGGAGTGAGCTCGCTGAAGAAGTTGACTACTGAAGTGCAGAATACCTTTACCAACGTCCAGCCGACATCCCCAACTCATTCTTCATCACACCCTCCCAAAACCACAATAGCCCGCTGCTCTGTTCCCTCTGTTTCCTCCTGTCCAATCTTCTTTTTTGAACAGGAGGAAACAGAGGAAACGGAGAAAGCTATGTCGAGGCGGTGGTCGGACGGGTCAGTCCTCGAAGAACTGGACTTCGCCTTTGGTGGATAACTCAAAAGCCGGCGGCTCGACGTAATCGCCGAGGATCGACTCGGGACACGCCTCGGCTCCCAAATGGTGATTGACGCGGGCGACGATCCACGCCTTTTCTTCCGGCGATAGAAACACGCCGAAGCGGGGATACGGCGAGGCATCGGCGGCGATCGTGATGCAGTCGACGATCTCCTCGTTCAGCCCGCACGCGGCAACCAGCTTGGCCTTGCTGTAGCATGTCAGGCGGTACTCCTTCTGCCGCGAGAAGCCGAGCAGCTCGAACCGCAAGACCAGCCAATGCGGCTCGACCGAGACCAGGGTCCACGCCAGCCGGGCGGCGATCCAGTATCCGGCAAGCCAGAGTCCGCCCGCCCAACCGACGACCAGGGCGATGCAGCCGCCGATTCCCACCTCGATCTCAAACGGTTCGGCCACTTCGACCGGCGACAGCAACGTTGCCATGGTCATCACGGCCAGCCAAATGATAACGATCCAACCGAACCCAAACGACGCGGCGCTGGCCGCGGGACGGATGGCCAGCGTGAGCCGATCACCGTCAACCTTGCAGTCGATCCGATCGCCGGGCGGCGCGTATCGCTCGACCGCTTCATCATCGCCCGTGCGCGATGCGTCGGCCGGGGAGTAGAACGACTGGTTCCAGGAATCCTGATCCGATGCCATGGCGAGACGGCCTGCGATTTGGGGGCCCGTTTCTGAAGTATACGTTATCGCAGGGCCCGGCATGCCCCGGATCGTTTAACGCCCAGCCGAAGGCGCCGGCCCTTACGGTGTTGCTGTACCAGCAAAGCCGGCGCCTTCGGCTGTGCGTTAAACGAATGTTCTCCTCGGCGGTGCCTGCTACTTGCGGCGAGATGGACACTCGCGATAATGAAGGGCACGTTTCACAAACTTCCGGGAGATCGACCATGGCTCACTCGTCATTCACTCCTTTTCCCGCATTGGGGATTCTCGTCCTCTGCGCAGCAGCCTCCTCGGCGGCGGATTCCGACGACTCGGCGGCCGCCCAGCGAATCCTCAATGCCACGGACGTTCGGGGCGGACTCGTCGTGCATCTGGGCTGTGGAGACGGCAAGCTGACCGCCGCGCTGCGGGCGGGTGAAAGCTATCTCGTGCATGGGTTGGACGCCGACATCGAAAATGTCGACCGGGCGCGACGGCACGTGCATGCGGCGGGGCTTTACGGGGCCGTGTCGATCGACCGGTTCGACGGCCGCCGGCTGCCGTACGTCGACAACCTCGTCAACCTGCTCGTTGCCCAAGACCGCGGTACCGTAACGACCGACGAGATGCGCCGCGTGCTGGCGCCCGGCGGCGTGGCATACATTCGGGAAGACGGGCAATGGAGCATGACCGTCAAGCCGACGCCCGAGGGACTCGACGGTTGGACACACCACTTGTACGATGCCACGGGCATCGGGACGGGCAACGACACGCGGGTCGGTCCGCCACGACATATCCAGTGGGAAGCCGGGCCGCCGTTCGGTCGCAGCCACGAGAATATGTCGAGCGTCAGTGCGATGGTGTCCAGCGGCGGGCGGGTCTTTTCGATCATGGACGAGGGCCCCAAGGCGTCGATCTACCTGCCATCGGAGTGGTCGCTTTCGGCCCGGGACGCGTTTTCCGGCGTGGGACTATGGAAGATTCCCATCCGGCAGTGGCACGCCCGGCTGTTCCCGCTGAAGTCGGGGCCGATGCAGATGCCCCGGCGGCTGGTTGCGAATGGCGATCGTGTTTACGCCACGCTTGGGCTCTACGCCCCGGTCAGCCAGATCGACGCGGCAAGCGGCGACGTGCTAACAACCTACGAAGACACGACCCGGGCCGAGGAACTTCTCCTGGTCGACGGCCATTTGGTTGTGGTGATCGACGAAGGCGGCGATCCGGTCCCCTTCGGCGGTCGTCTTCCAGTCAATCGGCCCGATTTCACCGCGCCGGAGCACACGATCCGCACCGTCGGAGAGCGGTCCATCGCAGTGATCGATACGGAAACCGGCGAAACCGTCTGGAAGAAAACCCAAGGCAGCGTGCTGCCGCTGACCATTGCCGCCGACGCCGGACAGGTCTATTTCATGCGCGGCGGAGCGCTGTGCGGCGTGGAAATCAACACGGGCGGGAAGGCTTGGGAAACGACGATCGTGGCGAAAACGCCGAAGGTGAGCACCTCCGGCGGTCCGCTGGTGCTCGTGCATCGCGACACGGTCTACGCGGCAGTCGCC
>JABMRP010000533.1 GCA_013202535.1 Planctomycetota bacterium | reverse complement strand
CCATCTGCATTGTTGGGGCGGCAGTCTCAACGGCGGCTACGGCTGGTGGTACAACGCCGAGAAGGGGCATCTGCTGCTGGCCTCGAATCAGATCCCGTACGACTGGTGGACCGGCTATCACGAACTCTACGGCAAAGGGCCGCGGGAGCAAGAGGCCTGGCAGCGAGGCGTCGTGCGGCCGTACACGCAGCGGCGTATGCTGGCCTTTCTCGATTGGATGGCCACCCGATGGCACATCGATCCGGCCCGTACCCACGTAGCCGGCAGTTCGATGGGCGGTTCCGGGTCGCCGATGCTGGCGATCCGATTTCCCGACCGCATCGCCTGGTCGGTCTCCTGGGTCGGTATCCACAACCCGGCCCAATCGCCCCATTTCAAGGGTTCCTACGAAAGTGTCTACGGCAAGGAAGCGTGGGGCGTGAAATTCGAGGACGGCACGTCCGTTTGGGATCACTACAACGACGCCCATTATCTCCGCGCCCATCCCCAGGCGGAGATCGGTCTGATCACCTTTTCCAACGGCAAGAACGACGGGGCCATTGGCTGGCCCCAGGCGGTCGACTTCTACCGCGCCCTGCAAGAAACCCACCGTCCGCACGTATTCGTCTGGGGGCAGTCGGGTCACGGTCAACGCGCCCGTATGCCCGTTTCGCTGGGCGAGCGTGTCTTGCCGATCGACGTTCGCACCGACCAAACGCTGCCCGCCTTTGCCGGCTGCACTCTCGATGACGACCCGGGGGGCGGCGAACCGAGCGACGGCGACCCCGAGGGTCAGGTAAACCTCTACCTGGCCTGGGATACCGGCGATATCGTCGATCGCGCCGACCGCTGGGAGATGACCGTACGGCTCGTCGATCAGGCGCCCCGCGACGAGTGTCGGGTCGATCTCACCCCGCGCCGCTGCCAGCAGTTCAAGCTCACCCCGGGCCAGAAGGTCCGCTGGTCCAGCACGGCCGACAAGGGGAGCAAGCCGCTGGCGTCGGGCGAGGCCACCGCCGACCGCTGGGGGCTGGTGACCCTGAAACAAGTCCGCGTGAGCAAGCCCGGCAATCGGATTCGGATTGCCCAGTAGGGAACGTCCACGCCCGGGGGTCGCATCCCCCGGGTCCGATAAGGGGCGGACAACATCCGGCCCCCCTGCGAGTAGGCACATACACCCTGTTAGTGTCATTAGCGCCAGGAAAATAGTTGCTTTATTCCGCCGGCCACATTATTGTGGGGGTGTGAGTTTGCGCATTCTTATCGAGTTTCTTCGGGAGAGATGCCATGCAAGGGCCCGTCACCGGTCGTAGAATACTCGCGCTGTGCTTGGGGGCGCTGACCCTCGTGGGACTATCGGCCGACGGAATGGTCGCCGACGCGGCGGCGGCGACGCTGATCGTCAATCCGGGCGGAGGCGGTCCGCGGCTGGATCACACCGGAACCGTGGGCATGGTCTTCCGCACCGGCGGCGAAGCCGTCGTTGCCACCTCGCTGGGCATCTGGGACCAAGACGGCGACGGCCTGGGGGCCGCACACGACGTGGGGCTGTTCGGCGATGCGGTGGGCGGCGCGGAACTGGGCAGGGCGACGATCCAGGCGGGCACGGCCAGCACGCTGGCCGGCGAGTTCCGCTTCGAGCCGATCCGCCCGGTTCTGTTGGCACCCAACACGTACTACACCATCGGCGCCCATTATCCCGGCCCCAGCGGCACCGATCCGTTTCGCGATCAAAACCCGTGGGTTGCCTTCGACGTGACCGGCCTGGATTCGGCGGCAAACACGCGGGCCGCCCGGTGGTCGGCAGGTGCGGCGCTGAGCTACCCGAACAGTCAGGCGTCTTTGAACACCTCCTACGTGGGCGCCAACGTGCAACTGGTCGATCCTTCGATGCCGGTCAATCTGGCCGTCACCGGTACGGCAACCGGGTCGACCCAGGCCTACGGCAGCATTTACGCCGACGGCAACGACGGCAATCGCGACGGGATGTTCGGCAACGGGTCGGTCTGGCATACCAACGATCCCGACACCTCGACCTTCTATCAAGTCGACCTGGGCGGCGACTTCCACGTCGACCGGATCCAGATTGCCCCGCGACGCGATGCGGCCCAGGGTACAATCGAGAACTTCCGCCTGACCGTCTTCGAAGACGACGGCGGCGGCAACCCGGGCGCTGTGGCGTGGACCAACGATTACCTGCCGGGCGTGGCGACGAACTTCTCCTGGGGAACGAGCGATCCGGCCGGCGCGATGGGTCGATTCGTCAAAATGGAACGACTGGACAGTAGTCCCACCTTCCTCTCGTTTGCCGAATTCGAGGTTTATGGGAATGTTGCCCCGTTGGGACCGAACCTCGCGACGGGAAAGACGGTCGACGCATCTCCTGGTGGCTGGGGTTCCGCGGGCAGTGACGCGGTCGACGGCGATATCGATGGCCACTTCTACAACCCCGGTTTTCCCATCTACCACTCCAATGCCACGGCCGTCGGCCAGTTCTGGGAGGTCGATTTGGGTGACCGTTACACGATGGACTACGTCGACCTGTTCGGGCGGACCGACGGGGGATCGACTACACAGTATCGGGTCTCGCTGTTGACCGAGCATGGTGCCGAAGTCGCCACGGCGTTTGTCGACCACAACGTCGCCGCCACGGTGCAGGACCATGACCATGCGGTTGACTTTACCGGTATGACCGGACGATTCCTCCGCGTGGAAACCAGTCGTGCCGAGTTCCTGACGCTTGCCGAGGTGCGGGCGTTCGGCTCCGTGGCCCCCGAATCGATCGCTCCGATGAACATTGCCCCCGGCGGCACGGCCAGCGGTCTGAGTGCGGCCTATGGTTCGTCCTTCGAGGACGGCATCGACGGTCGGCGCGACGGTGCGTTTGGCGCTGGGTCGGTTTGGCATTCGCTGGACAACACGAACGAAGCCCCCTGGTACGAAGTCGACCTGGGTAAGGATTTCTACATCGACCGGATTCAAATCGCCCCGCGTACGGACATGAGGCAGGGTTCGGTGAAGGACTTCCGCCTAACCGTCTTCGAGGACGATGGATCGGGCAACGCGGGCGCCGTCGTCTGGTCGGGCGATTATCTGCCGGGCTCCACGGCCGATTACTACTGGGGCACAACCGATCCCGGCGGTGCGATGGGCCGGCATGTGCGGATCGAGCGGCTCGGCGGCACGCCGGTGGCCGCGCCGCCTTTCCTGGCGTTCGCCGAACTGGAGATCTACGGCTCGGAAACACCGCTGGGTGAGAACGTGGCCCTGGGCAAACCGGTAACCGCTTCACCGGCCGGATTCGGAACCACGATCGGAGCCGGCAACGACGGCGATATCGACGGCGATTTCTACAACCCCGGTTTTCCTGTCTATCATTCCAATGGTTCAGCCGCCGGCCAGTTCTGGCAGGTCGACCTGGAGAGTGAGTACGAGCTGGACTACGTCGAATTGTTCGGACGTACCGACGGGGGAAACACGTCGCAGTTCCTCGTCTCCGTGCTCGATGGGGCGGGATCGCTGGTCGCCTCGGAGTTGATCGATTCGGACGTTTTTGCGACCCACCAGCAGTTCGATCACCTGCTCGACTTCCGCGGGCTCGACGGGCAGTTTGTCCGCGTGGAGACGACCCGGCCCGAGTTTCTCGCCTTCGCCGAGTTACGCGTCTTCACCACGGTCGTGCCCGAGCCGTCGACGATTGCCCTGGCGATTCTCGGCGCCGGCGGTCTGCTGGTTCTCAACCGGCGGCGGAAGAAGCGGTAGGCGAGGCGCAAAGCGAGGCAAACGCATGAAGATGGGGTGTCATGGGCGGCTTGCCCGCCCTTGTTTCCCCGGATTCAGCAAGGGTGGACAAGCCCGTTGGAAAAAGCGGCGCTGACGGATGCGTGTGCCACTGCTTGCTTGCAAGCAGTGACGGTTTGCAGGTTGTTAACTTGGCTCCGCGGCACTGCTTGCAAGCAAGCAGTGGCACACGCATCCCGCTCAATACTCGCGGCGATGGATCCGCGAT
>JABMRP010000053.1 GCA_013202535.1 Planctomycetota bacterium | reverse complement strand
TTGGAGGGCAAAGAAGCAGATGCGCGGAAGAGATTTCATGACAAGAACTGGAACAACCTGCGATGGAGATTGCTCTTTCGCGTGTTCTTCAGTCGATTCGTTATGAGCCGCCTCGGCCGCGACCCGGAGTTTTTCCGTTATGTTGAGGGCGCGGTGTCTAATCTATTCTTGGAACGCACCAAGTACGCGCTCACAGTTCTGCCAACGCACGAGAATCCCTTCCTTGACTACATCCTCACTGGAAACTTTTCACGCAGGCTTCCTCGCTATTTGCGGCGGGATCGGTTTGAGGCCGTACGAGATGGATTGGACAGGCTGACCTTGTTCCACGGTTCGATCGAAAAGGCAGGGTGTGCCCATGAAAAGTCTGGCTTCGACGGTTTCAATCTGTCGAACATCTTCGAATACGTCGATCCGAAAACCTGTCAGGAGCTCTATTCGGAACTTCTCGCGGTGGCCAGGCCCGGTTCCCGACTGGCGTACTGGAACACGCTCGTACCGCGCCGGTGTCCTCCGGGGCTTGCCGACCGTGTCACACCCCTCACTGAGCTGTCGGAGCACCTTCTTGCCCGCGACCTAGCCTTCTTCTACCGCAACTTTTGGGTTGATGAGGTCATGTGACGACATACACGGCGCAGCGTGTGGCGCGAACCCGGAAGAGACACTTGGTTCCGAAATCTTGAGCGGCATCATGCCTTTCTCTTTGGGGGGGGCGTTATCCGGTCGGACAGGATTTCTATCGTGCCGACACGGCCGTCCATTTTCACCTCTTGGCCGGTGCTGAGCGTGTCGACCAAGCCCCTGATGCCGACAATCGTGGGAATGCCCATCTCGCGAGCAACGACTGCTGAGTGCGAAAGAATGCTGCCGCGTTCGATCAGAATGCCCGAGACAGCCGGAAAGAGGGGAACCCAGCCCGGGTCCGTTCGCTCCGCGACGAGGATTTCGCCGGAAAGGTTCGCATCATCCGCTGGGTCAAGCAGAACCTTGACCGGGGCGCTTACCACGCCAGGGCAACAGCCAATCCCTTGCAGCATGCCGTCTGCAGTGTGAGCTGCTTCGGCATTACGATTGCGGAACAGATTGCGGTGATAGGCCATGCCGTAGGTGTTGAAGCGATCGTCGGGAGCGGCTGTTGCCTCTCGGTAGCCCTCGAACTCCGCTTGCCGCAGGCGGGCAAGCCCTCGCAGGTCGGTTGTCACCGCAGTCCCCTTAACAAAATCCCACACTTCGTCGATCGTCAGGTAGAAGATGCTCTCAGCCTCGTCAAGAATCTCCTCCCGCGCGAAGTGCTCACCGATCGCGCGGAGCATTTCGCGTAGAAGACCGTAGATGCGAGTTCGCGCGAATCTCATGTTTTCACGATTCTTCACGCCCATCCGGGCATTCTTCAGTACCCGGCGGAAGATGGCTTTGCGGGGTAGTAAACCCCGCGATTTGGACAACGCGGCGTAGGCGCACTGTTCGGCATCCCGCCGGATTCCCTGCTCGCGAGTTTCGATGGCCTCGACGTCCAGCGCCGTCGGGTCGTCGAGTAAAAGGTAGTTGCGAATGACCTGGTAGATCATGTGCGGCCGCTCGCGCAGCGAGGACTCTTCCAGTTTGAGCTCATCCATGCAGCGAAATCCGTACAGGTCGAGGTAGCGTCGCATCAACTCGCAAAATTCTGCAAACCGCTCGTTGGCGACGACACGTTCCGGTAATGTTTCAACGGGCTCGTTGAGAATCAACTCGCGCAAGAGTGGGTCATCCTGCGCTAACTTTGTCAACTGCAAGAGCATTTTGGCCGGTGCGGCGCTCTCGACACCGCCCTCGCCGCAGATCAGTTCGTTCTGCAGCGAGCCTGACTCATCACCACACCACGACGCGCAGAGTTTCTTCAATGTCCCGTAGAAGATCATTACGAAGAAGTCGTTGATGATCGGTGCTCGCCACTTCCACAGCAGTGCATCCTCCATTTCGAAATAAAGCGCCATCAGCTCATGCGGCGCCTTGCGGCGGAAATCTAGTTTCGCCCATCTGTCATAATGGCTATGGAAGTTTGCTTCAAAGCGTTCCACGATCTTTCGAATCCTCCAGAAATTCCACGCCGAACGAACCAGCAGACGGAGAAGTGCCGGCAATTCGACAAACCAACGGCGCATCAGTCCGGGCGGTGGAGGTTCGTCTTCCAACTCCAGCGGCTCGTTGAGCCCCATCATCGATTCCATGAAACGGCTGTTGTACTGGAAGCCGGGAAACATTCGCAGCGATCGGTACCAGTTCTTCAGGTTGTAAAAAACCCGACCGTGAAACAGACCGAGCATGTTTTCAAAGGTCTTGCGGTTGGCTCGGACGACCGTGGACGAGACTCCCATCACTTCGGCGAAACAGTGGTACACGATCGTGTAGACCCGCCGAATGAAACTAAACGTCATCGGTGAGGTCACGCCCGCATAGCTCTCGATGATGTTCGAGTTATCCCAGACGAGGTGATTGCCGGCTGCCGGCCCGTACTCTTCGACTCGTGTCACCGGCCGGGACTGCAAGATGAAGAGCTTGCCGTCCGAGTCGAAACAAAACTCAACGTCTTGCGGGAGTCCGAAGTACCGCTCGATGGCTAGGCCGGTCTGCGCGACCGCGCGCACCTCTTCGTCCGTCAGACTGGTTTGGTTTCGCTCGTGCTCGACAACCGGAAGTCGCTTCAGCCCGCCGCTGCCCACTTCGTCCAAAATCAACTGTTCCGCCTTCTCGACCAACTGAGAAGTAATTTCCAGCGTCTCCTTGTCAACAGTATATGTGTCGGCGGCAAAGCCCCCGCTGACCAGCCCTTCTCCGGCCCCCAGCAGGGAACTGATCACAATCTGATGCGGGCTTCCGGTCGTGGGATTGCAGGTGAACATCACTCCGGATCGTTGCGCATCGATCATCCGCTGCACGATGACGGCTACGGTAATGCCGTCGAGAGAGAGACCCTGATGGCGCCGATAAACCAGCGCACGCTCGTTGTAAGCCGATGCCCAGACCTGTTTGACGGCGTCGAGAACCCCATCGAACCCACGCAGGCAGAGAATACTGTCGTGCATGCCGGCGAAGGATTGCTCCGTGGCGTCCTCGCCAACCACAGACGAGCGCACAGCCAGGAAGGCATTTGCCGGCATCGCCGCCTCGTGGGCATTACGGATAGCCTCTTCCAGCTCCTTTGGCGAAGCCACCTGTTGGACCCAACTGCGGATGTCGGCCGATGTTTCGCGCAACGCATCTTCACCGTCAGCACAAGCCAGCTCAAGGCGGCGATCAATGCGCTGAGCCAACCCGGTCGAGTGCAAGGCCAATTGGAATGC
>JABMRP010000532.1 GCA_013202535.1 Planctomycetota bacterium | reverse complement strand
TCGACACGCACACCACACCGCAACCGGCCTGGCCGGGTCGCGATACGCGGATGCCGTTGGATCGGGCGTATCATACGGTCACCGCTGGGGCCACGTGTTTCTTCGGCAGTTCGGCCGATTGCGGCATTCACGCCCGGCCGATCGCCCCCGGCGGAGTGCAATGGACCTTCTTCACCGACGCTCCCGTGCGGTTCGCGCCGGTCGTGTGGAAAGATCGCGTGTTGGCGGCCAGCGACGACGGGTATCTGTATTGTCTGTCGGCCACCGACGGCAAGCTGCTGTGGAAATGTCGCGGCGGGCCCGAGGATGACATGCTGCTGGGCAACGGGCGGATGATCTCCCGATGGCCGGCGCGCGGCGGGCCGGTGGTCGTCGACGGCATCGTCTACTTCGCCGCCGGGATCTGGACCGCCGAGGGTATTTTCGTGTACGCCTTGGACGTAACCGACGGACGTGTCCTCTGGTGTAACGACACGGCCGGTGCCATGGACATGCCCCAACCGCACGGCGGGGCCAACGCCAAAAGCGGCATCTCGGCCCAAGGGTATCTGACCGTTGTCGGCGACGTGCTGCTGGTGCCCACCGGACGTGGCGTGCCCGCCGCGTTGAACCGGGCCGACGGCAAGTTTCGTTACTTTCATCTGCAGGCCAACCGAGGCGCGGGCGGTTCGGAGATCACCGCGGGCGACGATTTCTTCTTAAACGGCCGCGCCGCGTTTTCCGCAGCCAACGGCGGAACTCGGGCCGGTGTGCCTGCCGTGCTACCGGGGCTGGTGGCGATTACGCCCGAGCAATTCGTCGCCTGGATCGGCGGATCCGTCAAGGGATTCGTTTGGGAAGAGATCGAAAAGCCCGACCGTCAGGGCAAACCGGTCAAGGTTCGCGTGCTGGCGGAAAAGTGGTCGGTGCCCGTCCCCTTTGGCGGAACCTCGTTGATCGTGGCCGGCGGAACGGTCGTTTCAGCGGGCAAAGAAGCAGGCTCGGGTCATGGCGTGTGTACCGTCGATCTGGCAACGAAGAAAGTTGCCTGGTCGGCACCGGTCGACGGAGTTCCTTGGGGCCTGTCTGCCGGTGACGGACGGCTGCTGGTCAGTACCGACCAGGGACGCATTCACGTGTTTGGCCCTAAGCAACAGGTCACCCCAATGGTCGAACCCTTGCCGACTGATCCCGCCGGGCGTCCTCCGGACAAGGCGGTTGTCATTCTGCGGGCGGCCATCGAAGAAATCACCACCGAATCGAACGTAGAGGACGGCTATTGCATCGATTTGGGCTGCGGCGACGGTTGGCTTGCCGACTCGCTGGCCCGAGTCACCGGCATGCACATTATTGCGATCGACCCGGATCCGAAAAACGTGGCGGCAGCGCGGAAGCGACTTTCCGAGGCCGGCCTTTACGGCACGCGGGTCACGGTCCTCCAGGGCGATCCGGCGGCGACCAACTTCCCCAACTACGCCGCCAACCTGATCGTTTCCGGCCGTTCGCTCACCGAAGACATCCCGGCCGCGTGGCTTACCGAAGCCGATCGCGTGCTGCGGCCCTTTGGGGGTATTCGCATGACGGGCCAACCGGGCGAGATGACGAAGGTCGTTCGTGGTCCGTTGGAAGGGGCCGGCAACTGGACGCACCAGTATTGCGATCCGGCCAACACGGCCTGCTCGACCGACACCCGGGTACGCGGCCCGTTGGGGATGCTCTGGTTTGCCGATTTCGATTTCCAGATGCCCAGCCGTCACGGCCGCGGACCCGCGCCGCTGTTGCTCGACGGGCGGATGTTCATTCAAGGGGTCGACGCGCTACGGGCCGTCGACGCCTACAACGGCCGCCTGCTTTGGGAATATCCCCTGCCGGGTATCCTCAAGGCCTTCGACGGCGAACACCTGATGGGCACCTCCGGCACCGGCGGCAACTACTGCGTCTCGCCCGAGGGGCTCTACATTCGCACCGGCGGCACATGCCTGCGGATCGACCCGGCCAGCGGTCGGCTGCTGGCCCGGCTGAACGCTCCGCCACAACCCGACGGCAAGCCGGGAACCTGGGGGCTGGTCGTTCGTAGCGGCGATCTGCTGCTGGGTACCCTGGTCGATACCGAGCACAAGGTCACCTACCGTTTCGGCCGGGGCGACATGAGCACGCAGTTTACCGAGTCGCTCCTGCTCTTCGCTCTGGACGCCGCCACCGGTGAGCTTCGCTGGACGTATCGGCCCGAGCATTCGATCCGCCACAACACCGTGGCCGTCGGCTCCGGCCACGTGTATCTGATCGACCGCCCGCAAGCGCTGGGCGATCGTGTCAAGGACACCCGCGGCGCCCCGCCGCACCCCGATGGCACACTGGTCGCGCTGGGGCTGACCGACGGCAAGCTCGCCTGGAAAAACGACGAAAACATCTACGGCACGATGCTCGCGCTGAGTGAGCAACACAAGACGCTCCTGATGTGTTACCAGGATTGGCGGTTCAAGCTGGCCTCCGAAGCGGGCGGACACATGGCGGCCTTCGATTCGGCCACCGGCTCGCGCCGCTGGGACGTCGCGGCCAAGTACGCGACCCGGCCGATCATCAACGGGCAGACCATTTACATGCAGCCCGGCGCGTGGGACCTGCTCACGGGAAAGCCGACCGGTTTCACTTTCGAGCGATCCTACGGTTGCGGTATTCTGGCCGGCTCGAAGCATCTGCTGACTTACCGCTCGGCCACGCTGGGCTACACCGACTTGACCCGCGACGTGGGCACCGAAAGCTACGGCCCGGTTCGCCCCGGGTGCTGGATCAACACCCTGCCGGCCGGCGGACTCGTGCTCATGCCCGACGCCACCGACCGTTGTACGTGCAGTTACCTGATCAAGTCGTCGGTCGCTCTGCAACCCCTGAGCCCGGGCGAGCGGTAGTGGAAACGGATGTGCTACTTGTTGGCTTCCCGCTCCCGGCGCGGCTCTCGGGGTACGTAGATCTGGCCCTTGGAGTCGAGCACAAAGGGGATGGCGTTGGGCTCCGCTTTCACTTCGGCGGTCAGCGTGGTGGCCGTGTTGTACTTCATGGGGACCGTCTCGGGGATCGCCGCTTGGGGCGGATCGTCGTCGGGGTTGCTCTCCCGGCCGGTCCAGATGCGCACCTTGTACTTGCCCACCGGCAGGCCGTCGACGTCGTCGTCGGGCTCGATTGTGTATTGCCCCTGGTCGTTGGTCGTGCCGAACCCCGAAGGGCCGTCTTCGGCTTCGGAGATGAACGAGATCGACGCCTGCGGTAGCGGTTTGCCGTCGAGGGTGACCGTCCCACCGACTGGATAGGTCGCCGGTCCGCCACAGCCGGTGAGCATCACCGTCAGCCCTATCCCGGCGATCGAATAACGTATCGCACTCGGTCCACACATTATCTACACCCCCCCATGGAGTAGCGGTGATTTACCCAACGCGTTGGCCTGATGATCCAGGACCGCAGCCGTGTTGCATTGGGCGAAACTCCCGATTAGAATACCACTAAGAAGCAGGGGATACCAGGAAAAGCCGTTTTTCGTGGAGATTCTTCCTTGGGGGGAAGCCCATGTCCAGGTCCGATGCCCATCGGTCGCGCGGGTTCACGCTGGTCGAGTTGCTGGTGGTGATTACGATCATCGGTATTCTGATGGGGTTGCTGCTGCCGGCCGTGCAGGCGGTTCGCGAGGCGGCGCGTCGCACGACGTGTCGAAACAACCTCAAGCAACTCGGCCTGGCCATGCAGCACTACGCCGAGATCGACGAACGGTTTCCGCCGTCGAACATCACCAAGCCAAAGCAACACGCCTGGATCGCGTTCCTCCTTCCGCACATCGAGCAGGAAGCTCTCTCCAGGGACTACCACTGGGACGTCAACTGGAGCAACACGGTCAACCAGCCGGTGGTCAATGTCCACTTGCAGATCATGCGATGTCCGTCGGCCCCGGGTCGGCTGACGCGGCTGGACGATCTGGGCAACGGTAAGACGGCGGCCGCCGGCGACTACGCGCCGCCCGGCTGGGTCTCCAACCAGGTGGTCAAGGCGGGTTTGGTTCCGCCGATGAGAAACCGCTATGGCATGATGGTCAACGGCGGCGGGCTGCCGCCGGCGTTGATCCGCGACGGATTGTCGAACACGTTGATGTTCACCGAAGACTCGGGCCGGCCCGAGTTTTGGATCCGCCCGGGCCGCGGCCCCAACAAGCTGAAGCTCAACTGCGGAAACCTGTCGATCACCGGCGGCCGCGTGCTGGGCGCCGGCTGGGCCGACAAACGGTCGTCGATCCCGCTGCACAGTTTCAACCGCAAAGGCAAGAAGTGCCCGGGCTCATGCCCCATCAATTGCACCAACAACAACGAAGCCTTCAGCTTCCATCCCGGCGGCGTCTGCGCCGTCTTCGGCGACGGTAGCGTGCGGTTCGTCGACGAAGACATCACGGTCGCCACCTACGCCGCGCTAATTACCCGGGATAACGACGAGCCGATTAACTCGGGCGATTATTGAAGAAGACAAGAAAGCACAGGCATTACTTCTCTACACCCTCCGCGTGCCCTGCGTCTCTGCGTGAAGACATCGCCGGGAACTCACGCAGAGGCGCGGAGTACGCGGAGAAGACCTTCTGTGTGATTATGCCTGTCCTTTTACACGGTTCCGGTAGCTGGTGGACAAAAACTTCATCATTTCAGGGTATACTTGCAGGGCGATTTTGCGATCAAGGTATATGACTTGCGTACTGGTCGCAGCAAGGGGTTCTATAACGCACACGACTTGATTGAACGGGCCGACCGATTGATAATGTCGATGCCCAACAACGGCCCCATCCAAGGACGATGATCGTAGAATGCAAGCTGCGGGGCTGCAACGGTCTAAAAAGTCTGTCACGAATGAAGTTCCGGATTGGGTGCCCTACCTCCTCCGTTCAACCACCACACACCCCACGTCATGCGGGCCGATCTCCAAACTCACAACCGCCGTCGGTCCGTCTAGCTGCGCTTCCGCCGAGCGGTCGTTCCAGGCGTCGTGATACGTGGCGCCGAGCGTGTGGGGAATCCGCAGCACCGGACCGCGAACCGTGCGATGCCGGGCGTTGTAGAGGGTGTATACGGTCTTTCCGTCGATGGGAAAGGCGTTGGCGAACACGCCGCCCTGCTCGGTCGGTATCAGTGGTACGGGAG
>JABMRP010000531.1 GCA_013202535.1 Planctomycetota bacterium | reverse complement strand
TCCGGCTCGCAACGCAACCGGCTCGTGGTGGCCAGCGCCTCCGACGGCAAGCTGCTTTGGCAGAAGGAGCAGGGCAACTACCACCTCGTGCTCCGCGACGACGCCATTTACGCCGCCGGCCCGCAACAGTCCAACACCCCCGGACAATACCCGGGCATGAAACTCGACTACAAAACGGGTGAGGTGCTGTCGCGAATGCCCCTTCGCCGTGCATGCACGCGAGCAACCGGCAGCGTGGATAGCGTCTTCTATCGGGCATCCGGCGGAACCATTCGCGTCGAGACGGCCACCAACCGGGCCACGCACATCGCCCCCATGCGACCGCCCTGTCAGGACGGCGTGATCATCTCCGATGGGAATCTCTACTGGGGGCCCTGGATGTGCGGCTGCCAGTTGTCGCTGTACGGGCACATCTGTCTCACCTCGGCCGGCGACTGCGACCTGCGGCCCGGGCTCGACGATTCGCGGCTGGAGGTGGTAGCGGATTCGGCTCCGATCCAACCGCTGAACGTCCGGCTCGGCGATTGGCCGACCTATCGGGGCGACAATGCGCGCCGCTCGACCACCACCGCGAAAATTCCCGGCCGTGTGACGCGGACGTGGACGTTCGATCTGCCGGCCGGCGGTTTTCCCACCGCACCGGTAACGGCCGGCGGCATGGTCTTTTTCGGCGATCGTAACGGCACGGTGCGAGCCCTCGGCGCCGAGGACGGCAAGCCGCGATGGCAGACTTACACGGGCGGGGCCATCTACTTCCCGCCGACGATCGCCGATGGCCGGCTCTTTGTCGGCTCGGCCGACGGGCGGGTTTACGCGTTGGAGGCCGCGACGGGTCGCGCCTTGTGGACCTTCCGCGCCGCGCCGATCGAGCGGTGGATTCCCGTCTACGGCAAGCTGATCTCCACCTGGCCCGTGGCCGGTGGCGTGGTTGCCCATGACGGGGTCGTGTACGCCGCGGCCGGGATCGCCCATTACGATACGACGCACGTCTACGCTTTGGATGCCGCGACGGGCAAGGTGAAGTGGTACAACGACACCTCCGGCACGACATCCGAGAAGGTCGACAACGGTGTCAGCCTGCAAGGGAGCCTCTCGATCCGCGGCGGCGAACTCCGCTTCGCCGGCGGCGGCGTGCATGAAGAAGCCCGATACGATCTGGCCACGGGCAAGTGCCTCAACGAGCCGAGCGATTTCCCCCGCTCGACCCTGCATACGGCCTTTTACGCCTACTTTCCCGACTACGGGAAATACGCATCGCTGGATTGCACGCTGGCCGACGGCAAGACGTTCTGTTACGACGCCACGTACGACGGCAGTTGGCATAGCGGCCTGTCGCTCTTGCCGGCCCTTACGCCCGGTGCCCGGCGACCGGTGAAGCCGCTTTCCCGCTGGGGTGTGCAACGTCGCCCCGGTCAGGCGACCGACACGGTCTGGCGACATCCGCCCGGTGCGCGCTACAACAGTTTCATCGCGGCCGATAACGCGCTGGTCGCCGCCGGACACACGGGCCTCGACGGCACGAAGACGTCGTTCCTGGTAGCGCTGAACCTCAATGACGGCACGACCATCTGGCGTCAACCACTCCCCGCCCCGGTCGTCAAGTCCGGCACGGCCGTAGATCACACGGGCCGCATCTTCGTGGCCACCGAAGACGGGCGGCTTATGGCGTTTGCCGCGGCCGATTGAACAATGGTCCGAAACGACCTTGTCGTCTCGGGTGCCATGGGCGGCTTGCCCGCCCTTGTCTTCGGAGGGATTCGGCAAGGGCGGGCAAGCCGCCCATGGCACCCCTGCGTCGGCGAACATTGGGTTCCCACGCGGAGCATGGGAACCAGAATTGCTGGCAATCGAGCGGCCATTGCGTTATCATTGTAGGGTCGACATGTCGAATCCCCCCCGCCAAACACCACCCCACCGGATGATCCCCGCCGCCATGAGAACCATGCCACGTTTCCTACCAACCGCGATTGCGATCACCACCGTACTTCTGCTGGCCGGCTCCGCGCGGTCCGACGACGACGAGAAGCGGCAGCGCGTCTCGGCCGCGCCGCTGGAGAATTTTGATATTCGCAATATCGAAGGGTGGATCGTCTACATCTCCCGGCGCGATCTGGCCGATCAGCCGGACGGAATGAAGGCGGTGCTCGAGCACCTGCGGAGTCAGCTTTACCAGACGCGCATCACTCTGCCGGCGGCCGCCGTGGCGATCATGCAGGAGCGGGTGCCGCTTTGGGTCGAGTGGGATACCGGGCCGGGTACGGCCTGCCATCCTTCGCACCGGTGGCTGCTCGGGCGCGGTTATGCTTGCCCCGAGGGCCTCACGTCGCTGGTCAGTTTCAGCCGGGCCAAAGGCTTCTGCGGTTCGGCGTTGCACCAGCCTTGGGTTGCCTGCCACGAATTGGCGCACGGCTACGACTACCTTTACCTCGGCGGTGGGCGGCATTACAGCAACCGCCGGCTGAAGGACGCTTACCGGCGGCTCCAGGAGAGCGGGATCTACGATTCGGTTCTCTGCCGCTATTCGCCGGCCGCCAAGCACTACGCCTTGAGCAACCCCATGGAGTATCTGGCCGAAAGCACGGAAGCCTACTTCGGCGCCAACGACTTCTACCCGTTTGTCCGCGCCGAACTCCAGCAGGTCGATCCGCAGATGTATGAACTGTTGCAGGATCTCTGGGGTGTCGACGTGCAGAAAGAGAGCGAAACGATCCGCTCGCTGGCGGCGTCTCTCGATGCGCGGCCACAATCCGCCGAGGTGCAAGAGAACGCGGATGACAAGACGGTCCCCCAGGCAAAGGACTACGAGCAACGAAGCATCGAAGGCTGGACCGTCCACGTACATCCCGCGCTGGTGCGACATAAAGCGCACGGCGACGCCCTATGCCGGCTGCTGCAACACAAGCTGCATCTGGTCCGGCGCTACATGCCCGAGGGCTCGCTGGAGAAGCTCCAGGAGGTACCTCTCTGGCTGGAAGAGAACAACCGGGCCGTTCCCTACGTGACCTATCATGCGGCATCGGGGGAAGGCGACAAGGCCGGCGCGGTCGAGATTGCCGACCCGGAGGCGTTGGCCCGATGGCAGGGGCTTCAGCCGTTCGCGATTCTCAATCAGCTTGCTCGGGCGTACTTCGACCGCAACCTAAGCGACGCGGATCGCAAGCGGATCGAAGAGGCCCGATGCCGCGCTGTCGAGGGTAAGCAATACGATGCGGTGCTCCGCTTCGACGGCCAGACGGTGCGCCATCCGGGTCTGGCGGGTGCGGCGGCGTTTTTTGCCGAGATGACCGAAGCGTACTATGGGGTGAACGACCACTTCCCATTCATCCAATTCGAAACGGTCAAACACGACGCGGAGACTTGTCGTCTGTTGACCGAACTCTGGGGCGGCAAGGCGAAGTAGTCTGGCCCTAATGCTCCCGGCGAAGAATCGGCGGCAGGCCGATTAGCAGGGTCGCGGCCGACGTGCCGATCATCGCCAGCAGGGGCACGCTGCCGGAAAACCATGCCAGCGGACAGATGAAAATGGGAACGGCGCCCAGCAGCAGCGCCAGCGTGGGCAGTCCGAAGGCGAGGCCCGGTTCCTCGGGAAAGACACGGTAGATGGCCAGCAGCGTGACCGGCATGGTCATCTGAAAGAGCACCACGCCGACAACGGCCATCGGCACATTGCCCACCAGAATCGCCAGCAACGGCGCCGAGAGTAAAAGGGCCCCCACGCTCGTCTTGATCCAACCAATCCGATCGGAAACGAGGCCCCCAATCCCCTTGCCAAAAAACCCCGCCAGAGCCAGCCCGAGGAGAATAAAGAGGCTTCCCTGGTGAAGACGGACGATCGTCAGACCGACGGTCGAACGGATGGCCACCGAGAGCATCAGCGCGCCGACGGCCAGCGGGACGATGCTTCGACGAATCGAGATCGGCTGGGGAGAAGGTCGCCGATCGAGGGCCGCTTTCGTTCTCAACCAGCAGACGGCCACGGCACTGACCAAAAGCGCGCCGAGGAAGAACCATTGCCAGTGGGGGAGCGATTTACCGCACCAGGCGCCCAGTGCCACGCCGATCGACCCGGGCGCGACGAAAATGCCCGCCGCTGCGGCACGGCGGGGCGACAGTCGCAGAACGATCGCCCCGGCGCCGACGTGAAACGCCGCATTTCCCACGCCCACCAACACGACGGCAACGTAGGGCGACGCGCGAAACGCCGTAATCGCCAAACCGACCAGCGCCAAACCGATCAACGTTGTCGTGTGATACCGGCCCGACCGATCGACGACCGCCCCGATCGAGAATTGCAGCCCGAAGGCCAGGCAGTTGTAGAGAACAAAGAGGGTCCAGATCGTCGAGACCGGCCAGTGTCCGGCGAAGAGGCTACCGGTGGTCGCCGAGGAGAAGACGTCCAACCAGGCAAGCAGGGCGATACACGCGCCGTCGACCGCTGCGTGAACCGCTCCGTATCCCGCGGCCAGCCGCAGAGCATGAACCGGCCGCGAGTCGTCGCTCGAACCCGCCATTGCTGTCGGAAGCTCCACGGTGTGGTTCGGTCTACTTCAGCACCGCCGGCGCATCGCGGCCGATGACCAAGACGATTTCGTTGCCCTGATCCGTCATTTCCACGACGACGGTGGGGGTAGGTTTTATCGGCGGCCTGTTAGCGGATGGGGTACGCCCCGGCACGGCCAAATCGGCCACGGTCGTGCCGGCGAAGATCACCAGACTGGCGACCACGGCCAGGGAAGCGGCCACCGCCATCCGCGTCTTCCGGCGTCGGGCAAAGACCAATACCAGCACACCGCCGGCAAGGACCATCGAGAGAACCGTCCCCGCCACCACCGTGCGGCTCTCCATGCTCGAAACGGTTGCTTCCGTTTCGATCGACACGTTCTGGGCAAGCAGTTTCCTCGGAATGACGATGCGGCAGTCATTCTGGCTTCGATCGATTCGGACAACGAAGGCGGCCGGTGCGGACTGGGCCGGTTTGGGCGACTCGAACACAAATTTCGGTGGCCGCTCGGGCTGTTGGGGCGGCGGCGCCAAGTTAGCCAGGGCCGTTTGCACCGTGCCGATACATACGAGTCCGACCAAAGCCACGCACGCCCACCGAACGTTTTCTCTACCACGGCTCATGTCTTCTCCTCCCGTGCGAAAGTTCGCATTGCCTGGACCCCCTCTGTTTGGGTGATCCTACCCTATTTCTGTCCGTGAGGCCAGCCTGCTTCCCCTCTGTGAGGGGGTCTAATCCACTGGATCCTCGCTCCCGGCCATGGTAACGTGTTGACGCATCGTCTTCCTTCGCCCTTGGACGATTGGAATCACCGCCTAGTTCCCCGAAATCCCAGGTACACGCGACCGTGCCGCCCCCTCCTCACGAAGCCTGGCAGTTCCTGCCCATCGGCTATCTGATCACCGTGGTCATCGAGATCCCGGTGCTGCTTTTTGGATTGTCGCGGCGTCATCCGACAAGCCATCGGCTACTGGCCGGGGTGTGGCTCACCGCCTGTACCTATCCGATCGTGGTCCTGGTGCTGCCTTACGCCGTTTGGCAACCTTACGGTCGCGTGGCGTATCTGGCCGTGGCCGAGACCTTCGCGCCGTTGGCCGAATGCGGACTTTTCTATCTCGTCTGCGTAAGCGCCAAGCCGTCTTCTCGACAGGCTACGTTCCGCGACTTCACGGTCATCGTCGCCGCCAACCTCACCTCGTTTGTGGCCGGGGAATTCATCTTCGCGTGAGAACCGGGTCCTCTCATTCTCGCGAGCCGGGCGTGATCTTTAGCGTCAGCCGCTTTTCGCCGCGGACCACGATGATCGAGACTTCCTGGCCGATCTTCAGCGCCTCGATGGCGTAGGTGTAGTCGTAGATGTTCTCGATCTTTCGGCCGGCCAACTCGACGATCAGGTCGCCCGTGCGCAAGCCGGCCTTGTCCGCCGGAGCACCGCCCGAGACGCCCGAGAGTTTCAAGCCCTTGAGGTCCGACTCGGCATAGTCGGGAATCGTGCCGAGATACGCACGGAGATGGGCTCGGCGCCCGGCGGTCGGGGCCTTTTGCTTGATGTAATCGGGGGCCGCCTCGCGTACAGCAACCGAGCGAGTGACCAACGCCACGAATCGCGCGATCCGTGCCGCGCCTTCGTAGTTGAGTTTGTCGGGCGTGTCGCGCGGCGTGTGGTAATCGCTGTGCGAGCCGGTGAATGCCGAGAGAATCGGTACGCCCGCCAGATAAAACGGCGTTGCGTCGGAGGGGAGATAGCTGTCGGCCCGGGGCGTGATGGGCAGGCCGATGGGCGCGTTGCGGCGTTCGATCTCGCCGGTCCAGATACTGGAGGAACCCGTGCCGCCGAGCACCAGGGCTTTTTCCAACCGGCCGACCATGTCCATGTTCAGACACGCGGCGACGGCGGGGTAAATCGAGTTCTTTTGGTCATCTTCTTCCTCTGCCGGATGGCTTTTACCTTCGGACGTATCTCCGAGCGACTCTTGCATCGAGCGAACGAAATGGGCCGATCCGAGAGTGCCCAGTTCTTCACCCGACCAGGCGGCAAACACAACGTCGCGCTTCAGCGGCAATTTACCCCGGGCCTTGAGCGAGGCCAGATACTGGGCCGCTTCGAGCATCGCGGCGGTGCCCGAGGCGTTGTCGTCGGCGCCGTAATGGATGCCGTCCTTCTCGTCCTCGCGGGCCAGCGACGCCCCGGCGTGTCCGGTGCCCAGGTGATCGACATGGGCACCGATGACCACCATCTGCCCGCTCGGCTGGTCACCGGCCGCCAACCGGCCCAACACGTTGCGCCCGGTGCTCTTGATTCGCTGAACGTCGATCTGGCCGGAAAGCGTTACGCCGGAAAGCTCAAACCCCATCACCAACTGCCCCTTGTCGAGCGTGTCCTGCAACTGCTTGAGATTCTCTTCCGCCTCTGAAAACCACGGGCCGGCCACGCGGTCGGTCACGCTGATGACCGGAATACTCGAGCCGGAGAGCGACCCGTCGAAACGCAACCGCGCCAGTTGGTTTTTCACTTTCGAGTTTGGACCGCTGACGACGATCAGCCCCCGGGCCTTCTTGTCGCGAGCCAACATGGCCTTGTAGCGAAGCGTGGAGAAGCGAGCCAAATGTTGGCGACGTTTGGGGTCGATCCCCTCGGGCAGGTAACGTAGCACGAGGACCCACTTGTCGGTTACGTCGAGATGGGCGTACGAGTCGTAGGCCTCTTGGTCGTCGGTCTTGGGGGCCGTTAGTCCGTAACCGGCAAACACGACCGGCGCCGCTTCGATCTTGCCCGTCTTCGAGAAAGCCAGCGGGCGCCAATCCTCGTCGACCGTGTAGCGGCGGTCGCCGGCGGCCAGACGGTTGTGGGTGCCCAGCGCGGCGCCGGCGGTGAAAGAAAACTGCTGAAACCACGAGCCGTCGTCGCCGGCCGGCTGCAACCCGAGTTGCTCGAAATACTCAGCCACGTAGGCCGTGGCCAACCGTTCGCCCCGAGTGCCCGTCATGCGACCGGCCAACTCCTCGCGACAGAGGTACTCGACGTGGCGGCGAACGTCCTCGGCGGTGAAGTCGGGCGATGTTTCCCGGCTTGCTTGGGTCGCCTCGCGTCGTGCCGAGTCGGTCTCGCCGGCCGCCGGCGCTGAGGTCGAGCCGGTACGCCGATCCAGCCCCAGCAGTTTCCTTGCCGCGGCATGGTTGAAATCGGCGATGTGGATCTGCGATTGCTTCGCCGCGCCGCGCCGGGTGGTCCAGGCGAGCCGTTTTCCGTCGGGAGTGAAAACGGGCAGTCCGTCGAAACCGGCCGTATGGGTCACGCGGACGGGTGCCGAGTTGGCCTCCGTATCGATCATGTAGAGTTCAAAATTGGCGAATCCGTGGCGGTTGGTGGTGAAGATCAGATACTCGCCGCTGGGGTGATAGAAAGGTGCCCAGGACATAGCGCCCATCTGGGTGAGGCGGCGCTTGTCGGTGCCGTCGACGTTCATCGTCATGATCTCGGCGGTGGCGCCGTTTTCGGAAAAATGCCGCCAGCAGATACGGCGTCCGTCGGGCGAGAAGAACGGCCCGCCGTCGTATCCCGGCTCGCTGGTGACCCGGCGGACGTTTGTGCCGTCGGCGTTCATCACATAGAGATCCATCATGTAGGCCGGATCGATCTCGAACTTCTTCTGCTCTTCCTCGCTGAGTGTCTCGGTATAGGCGAGCCGGTTGGACGCAAAGGCGATAAGCCGGCCGTCGGGCGAAAACGATCCTTCGGCGTCGTAGCCCCGGGTATGGGTCACGTTGGTCGAGGTGCCGGTCTTTCGGTCGTGGACGTAGACGTCGTAGTGTGGATCGTAATCCCAAGAATAGCGGCGCTGCTTTCCCTCGGCCCGCAGCTTGAGTTCGTCGGTCTGCTTCTGCCGGGCTTGCTTGTCCTGGTGGGTCGACGAGAAGAGCAGGCGGTTGCCGTCGGGGTGAAGCCAGGCGCACGTGGTCTTCCCGAACCCGGGCGAAACTCGCTGGACGTCACCCGTTTCGAGATCCATCACGTAGATCTGGAAGAACGGGTTGCCCGGCTCGCGCTCGCTTTGGAAGACCATCTCCGTGCCGGCCGGATTGAAGTATCCTTCGCCGGCTCGGCGTCCCTCGAAGGTGAGTTGCCGCGTGCCGGTGACCAGGCGCGTTTCGAGACGCGCCGCTTCGGTCGGATCCGTCTTGACGATGTCCTCATCGGCTCCGGCCGGTTCGGCGTGGGTGGGGGGATTGGCAAGAGCCTGTGGGACGGATGCCAGCGCGAGCATCGCGGCGGGCACAATTTTCGTCAGCAGAGACGCGATCATGGGCTCGTTCTTTCGGATAGGTTTCGCCCAGGCACTTGCGTCCCGGCGCGGTCGGACGGCCGGTGTTCACGATATCGGCTCGGGCGACGGAGTGCAACAGCCCGGGGTGCCTGGCCCCTTTTTCAACGGGCTGTTAGACCGTTTCTTCGAGCACGTCGCCGCGAACGGAAATCTTGATCCGTCCCAGGGGCATCTCTCGCCCCGATGCGGCGATCGCCGCCTGCGCGATTCGCACCAGGGCGGTGCAGCAGGGCACTTCCATGTGAACCACGGTCAGGCTCTTCGGCGCGCCGGAGCGAAGGATCTGCGTGAGCTTTTCGAGATGGGCTCCGGCGTCGTCGAGCTTCGGGCAACCAATGACCACGGCCCGCTGGCTCAAGAATCGCTCATGAAAATCGGCATGGGCGAACGGCACGCAGGTGGCGGTCAGCAGCAGATCGGCGTTTTGGAAGAACGGCGCGCCGGCCGGGACCAGGGGCAGTTGGACAGGCCAGTGGCCCAGTTGGGAGGGATGCTGAGGATCGGTTGCCGGCCGAGCCGGCGTCCCGTCGGCGCTGGCCATGCTCCCTTGCACGTCGACCAGTTGGACTCTTGAGCCGGGGCAACCGGCCGGGGGTGAGGGGGCGGACGAGCCCGGCGCGATGGATTGCTGCGCGGCGAGATGCTGCTGCACCAGTTCCTCGTCGAACACGTCGGCTTCTCGCTCGATAATCTTCAGCGCTCCTTCCGGGCACTCGCCCAGACAGGCGCCCAGGCCGTCGCAATGAGCGTCGGAGATCACGCGTGCTTTTCCGTCGACAATCTGGATTGCCCCTTCGGCACATGACGGAACACACACACCGCATCCCGTGCATTTCCCTTCATCGATTTGGATGATTTTGCGTTGAACCATGGTTGATTGCTCGCGATGTCTATAAAAGTCGGTTCGTTCCCGCTACTAATCATACCGTTTTACATGCCGAGTCAATCCCGCGAGTCGGTGGGGTGGTGACCGCCATGCTGAGGATTCGTGGAGGGTATCCGCATCGGTTGTCAGGTTCATCCGTGTGAAGCGTGCCTACTCCAGTCGCGAAGTACCGTCGCTTCTCTATTCTGGGCGGGACTCTCTGTTCTGGGCGGGACAGAGAAGAGGCACCGGTACTCCCGGCAACGGCGACCAGGTACGCTTCAGACGGCGACCTGCCTTTCTTCCAGTGGCACGTTGGGAGGCATGACGGGAGTGGGGAATTTCCCGTCGTGGAGAAAAGTTCGGTTGCGTCCGTAGCGTTTTGCTTCATGCACGGTCGTTTTCAATCGAGAGATGAGCGATTCCAGTGAATCATCCGCCTGGGCTTCAGTCACACCGCAACTGACGGTCACGCGGAACTGCGAATCATGGTACTGGAAGGAAGTCAGTTCAAGCGATTGGCGAATGCGTTCGGCGACGTCGGTGGCAAAACGAAGGTCACTCTCTGGAAAGAACAGGGAAAATGTCTGTCCCGCGACACGAAAGGCGCCGCCGTGCTCTCGCATTTCAACGGCCAGAAACTTCCCCAGACTACCGAGCACGCGATCTCCCACGGGAGTTCCGAATTTCGCGTTGACGCGAGCGAACTCGTCGACGTCGATCATCGCCATGGCCAGGGATCGGGTCCGGTGCGGGTCGCGTCGCCAGTGTTCGGCCAGTGTGCGGTGCAGCGCGGCCAGATCGGAAAGCCCGGTCAGCGAATCTCGCTGATCCTCACCCCCCATTTCGTCCAGCCAGCCTTCCATGCCTGCAATTGTGGTCATGGTTTCAGTTAGCACGTCGCGCGTTTGGTGGTTGGCGTCGATCAGGCCGCTCGTCTGATCGGCCACCGCTTCACGGGTTCGGTCCAGGTTACCGTCGGCATCGCCGTCGATCGAATCGAGGATTTCGGCGATGGCATCGATACGATCGACCGCGCGGGCCATGGCTGCCTGGATGTCGTCGTGCAGCGAATCGAAGTACTCAGTCTCCTTGCAGTGCTCCTCCAATCGCTCGTAGGCAGCCTGTTGTTGTTCGGCGTAATTGGAGTTGACTTCGGAGAGTTCGCTGAAGCAAGACTTCAGTTCGCCGGGATCGGGTGACTCGGCGAGGTGGCGCAACTGGCCGTCGATCTCCGTAACTTTCCCACCGTATTGCTCGATTGCCTGCTGGAAGTCTTCCACGGAGAGTTCGTTCTCGCTCCGCTCCCGAGCGTCGTCGTCGTCCGAATTTGCCTTTGGCGGCACGTCGAGGGCCGACTCTTTGTCCGGCGCCCCGTCGCTTGGGACATCGGCAAACCCGTTGGCCGCCAGGGCATCGAACCATGCTTCCTCGTCCGCGCCGTCCTCGTCCGCGCCGTCCT
>JABMRP010000530.1 GCA_013202535.1 Planctomycetota bacterium | reverse complement strand
GGTCATGTCGATGATGTGGGCGTTGAGATCGCCGTGGGCACCGCTGCCGGCCAGCGTCTTGTCGAATCGCCAGAGCAGGGGGACCGATTCGTCGGCCCAGTCTTGCAGGTAGGCCGCCCGAACGTGGCGAATATCGCCAATCTTGCCGTCCCGGACCAACTGATAGGCCAGGGCCACGGCGGGGCATCGTCGGTAGTTGAACCAGACGAACGTCTTCACGCCGGCGGCCTTGGCCGCTTCGACCATGGCCCGGGCGTCGTCGAGGGTTCCGGCGATCGGTTTCTCGCAGGAGCACGGTTTCCCGGCGGCGATGGCGGCCCGGGCGACGGGGGCATGCATGTAGTTGGGCGTGACGACGTCGACCAACCCGATATCCGGAGATTTGACCAACTCCTGCCAATTGGTCGATGCGTTCTGCCATCCCCAATTGTCGGCAAATGCTTGGGGATTCTCTTCCTCCTGTCCGAATACGGTATGCATAACGGATTGGACCGGGGGATCGAAGAATTTCCCGACCTGACCCCACGCGTTGGAGTGCGAACGTCCCATGAAGCCCTGTCCGATCAGGGCCACGTTGATCTTTCCCATTTGTCGGCTCCCTTGCGAGATTGAAGACTCACGATATCCACTTTTTCGACGGGCTGCGAACCCGGCGTGGTTATAGACCGATTCGCGGCCGGTTTCAAGGGTCCGGGGCGAGGGTTTCTTAGCCCATCCCTCGGAAAGGGGATTCGCCCGCGGTTGGGCTGAATCAAATCACCGACGGCGGTAGTGTACCAGATGGGGTGTGCCGGACGGAAACTACGGTCTGGCAAGACATGGAAAAATGGGGTATCATGACCCTGGTCGTCGTTGCGGAGTGCTCCGGGGCGGTGCCCACCTCGGGTGCTGTCTTGGCAGCAACGGGCTACATTTGTCCTCTACGGAACCGATGAAGGAGGCCGTGCGATGAGTCGCTCATGGAAACCCTATTGGTTCGTTTGGCTGATTTTGGGGCTGGGCATCGGGTTGACCGTCAGCGGCCTCTGGCCGAACACCCCGCTACACGCCACCGCCACCGACCGCTTCGAGAAGTTCGCCGTGGCCACCGGATCGGTCGACGATGAGCGGGAGGCGGTTTATTTCCTCGACTTCTACACCGGCGAGTTGCGGGCGGCCGTGATCGGCACTTTCGGCTGGAAGTTCAATTCGTTCTTTCGGGCCAACGTCCTTGGCGATCTCAACGCCCTGATGATGCAAGAGCGGGGAGGAGATGGCGGCGACGCCGCCGGTGGACCCCTGGTCACCGGCCGAGATACCCGTTATCTGCTGGTTACCGGCCGAGCCGACCTGAAAGCCCGCGGTGCCGCGCAGACCAGGCCCGGCGCGGCCATCGTCTACGTCATCGAAGTCGAAAGCGGTTGGTTGCTGGCCTACGCCATTCCGTGGAACCGCACCATCGCCCAGCGCGGCGCGCCTCAGACGGGTGACCTCCAATTGTTGCACGCCCAGCGATTGCGCCCCGCCGATCCCAGGTAGGGCCAACGTGGAGATCACCGTCAACGGTCAATCGCATCGCCTTGCCGAGGCCGTCACGGTCGCCGGATTGCTGCAAACGCTGAATCTGGCCGGCCGGTACGTGGCCGTCGAGGTGAATCTCGAACTGGTACCCCGTGGGCAACATGCCGTGTACCTCTTGGCCGACGGCGACCGAGTGGAAGTAGTGACGCTTGTAGGAGGAGGATAATCGTCATGGCCGAGAATTCGCCCGCTGGTGATCGTCTCAAGAACGATCGTCTCGAAATCGGCACGCACACGTTTGCAAGCCGGCTGATCGTGGGAACCGGGAAATACGCCGACTACGAGATCATGCGCCAGGCGCTGGACCTCTCCGGCACCGAATGCATCACCGTGGCCGTGCGGCGCGAGCGGTTGATCGATGCCTCGGGCAACAACCTGCTGGACTTCATCGACACGGACCGCTACACGATTCTGCCCAACACGGCCGGCTGCTTCTCGGCCGACGACGCGGTTCGCGTGGCCCGGCTGGGCCGCGAGATTCTCTCCCAGATGGAGAACCCCGGCGCCGATTGGGTGAAACTCGAAGTGCTCGGCGATACGAAGACGCTGCTGCCCGACCCGATCGCCACGCTGGAAGCGACCGAACGATTGGTCGGTGAGGGTTTCCAGGTATTGGTCTACACCGGCGACGACGCGGTGGTAGCCCGGCGACTCAAGGAAGCCGGCGCCACGAGCGTGATGCCCGCGGGCAGCCCGATCGGATCGGGACAAGGCGTGCTCAATCCCAACGCGCTACGTATCTGTCTGGAGTATCTCAAGGACGGCGATCCCGGCTACCCGGTGATCGTTGACGCGGGCGTGGGCACGGCCAGCGACGTGACCGTGGCCATGGAGCTGGGCGTCGACGGCGTGCTCTTGAACACGGGTATCGCCCATGCGACCGATCCGGTGCGCATGGCCCAAGCGATGCGTCTGGCGTGCGAGTCGGGCCATCTGGCCTCTCGGGCGGGCCGTATCCCGAAGAAGCTTTATGCGACGGCCAGCAGCCCCATTGACGGCACGTTTACCGGCCCCGCGCCTTCTTAGCCGCAATTTCTCACGACTCGGGGACGTAGCGGACAGGGTGTTTTGTAGCCGAAGTCGCCAGACTTTGGACGGCAGCACGGAAAATGCCAATACACCGCGCTACTACTCATCAAACTCGTCGATCTGCACCGTAATCACCAGGAAATCACCGTCATTAGCTTCGGCGAATTCCTCCACTGACATGGAGGAGTTGACGGTGGGCATCACGGTTCCCTCGACGTAGGCGATTCGCTCCTGTGATTTTGAAATACTTCCAGGCACTACCTGGGAGCATGCGCGCTCTCCATGCCAGGGGATCGACAACTTCCCCGAACCAGTGCCTCGACGGAAGCCCGTTGCCCCTAAGGCTACGATTGTGCCCTTTCGAGCTTCGGTTTCGAGAAAGAAGAGATGTATCGTGATCCGCATTGGCGGAATGTGACGGATTAGGCCGCCGGGTCCCAATCCGCATGAAATGCATTTCTCTATCGTACCGGACCGAACGGCATAGAAGCGAGCCTCCAGTTGAGTACCTCGGGGGAAACGTCCCTGGACACTGATCACGGGGTTGACATGGATCGGCTTTCCGGTTGATGCAGCAAATTCCCTGACTTCCGACTCTCCAAACAGTGACGCGTCCTCCCACTCCTCCCCCTTCACCTCATCTGACGGCGCCAGGACGACCGCGTGTGCGCGAAAGAAGACGGCCCAGATTCCGATCACGGCAACAAGCGCGCACGCGAGAAAGACAAGCCCAAAGACTCGTTTGCCGCGAAGCTGACGTGTTGCCACGGTTCGCCCCCCCGAGAGAGAGAACAGCCATCCTCAGAATCAATCGTACTGCATTTACGCAGCAGAAGATAGCACAGCCCCTCACTGCTTGGCGGCGAAGAGTTCGGCGTATTCCAACACCCAGAGGTCGATCATTTCGGCAAACGAGGTGGTGTCGACCTCGGCCAGGCGCTGGTAGTGGGAGCGGTTGAAGATTTCCTTGTTGCGGACGGTGCCCTTGGCGGCCAGTTCCAGGACGTGGTAGGAGGAGAAAGGCCGCACGACCATCTCCAGCCGACTGAAGAAATTGCCGCGGCGGCGATCGCCGCCGACACCGACGTCGTCGCGGTTGACGGCCGCACCCCAGCCGCGGTCGCCGACGACCGTCTCGAAGCGAAAGCCGGGGAAATGGTCGGGCAGCCGCTTCACGCACTGCTCGATGTGCTCGGAGAGTTCCAAGCGAAACTGCGAGTGCATCCGCCGGAAGTCTTCCTCGGTGACGGCCTTCTCGGCCTCGGCGCGTGCTTGCCGGTCGCCGGCTCGTTGCCCGCGGCTGATCGCCTTCTGCAGTCGCTCTTCAAAGTCCATAATCCGGATCAACCTGTGGAATCACTGCTGCGTGTCGGTCTTCTCTTCGCCGCCGGCATTGGGAGCCGGGGCGCTGTCCTGGGCCGACTGAGGTTCGGGTTGCACTGCTTCGGGTGGCACTGCTTCGGGTGGCTTGACGTCGGGCGTGGCAACGGATTGGCCGTCCTGGGGCTTCTTTTTCGGCTTCTTCGCCTTGGCAGGCTTCTTCGCCTTGGCAGGCTTCTTCGCCTTGGCAGGCTTCTTCGCCTTGGCAGGCTTCTTCGCGGTATCCGGCTTGCTGTCGTCTTCCTGGTGATCGTAGAATTGCAGCAGATCGCCGAAGGTGCGCATCGGCTTCTTGCCGGACTTCATCTCCTCGCTGATGGGCACGACCGGTTTGGGACGCGGTCGGGGACGGTAATCGCGTTGCTGGCCACCCTGCCCGGATCGCCCGGGCCGGCCTGGCTGCCCTGCCTTCTGCCGCCGCCCTCCCGCGGGGCGCGGGCCGGTTCCGGCCGGTTTCTCCCGCCGCCCTTGCCGGCCGGACGAAGGCTTTCGTTCGGGTTTCGGTTTGTCGTCGCCGGAAGCAGCGCGAGGCCGGTTGATCTTCTCGGCGCCGGGCGGAATCATCGTCAGCGAAACGCGGCGCCGGTCCTTGTCGACGCCGACGACCCACACCTTGACGATATCGCCCACGCCCACCACTTCGTGCGGATCGCGGACGAACTTATTGGCCAGATGGCTGACGTGGACCAGCCCGCTATCGTGCATCCCGATGTCGACAAACGCGCCGAAATCGACGACGTTGAGCACCGTGCCGGTCAGTTCCATGCCGGCGACGAGGTCTTCCATCTTCAGCACGTCGTGCCGGAAGATCGGGCCGGGCAGATCTTCGCGCGGATCGTGTCCGGGCCGGGCAAGCTGGGCGATGATGTCGGCGAGCAGTCGCGGGCCGACGTTCAATTCCGCGGCCGTCGCTTCGACGTCCAGTTCGGCGGCCTTCGCGGCCAGCGCGGCGGCCTTGGGCGAATCGGTCAGATCCTCGGGCGTGTACTCCAGTTTTGCCAACAGAGCGGTGGCCGCTTCGTAGCTTTCCGGATGGATCCAGGTGGTGTCCAGCGGGTTGTCGCCGGAGCGGATCTTCAGGAATCCGGCCGACTGCACGAACGTCGCTTCTCCCAAGCCGGGAACCTGCTTGAGTTGCTCCCGATTGCGGAAGGGGCCATGCTGTCGCCGGTGTTCGTAAAGGCGCCGGGCGGTGAGTTGGTTGAAGCCCGAAACGTACCGCATCAGCGCCGGGCTGGCCGTGTTGACGTCGACGCCGACGTAGTTGACGCTCGACTCGACGACCCCGTCGAGCGAGGTGCGAAGATGCTTTGCCCGAACGTCGTGCTGGTAGAGCCCGACACCGATGTTCGCGGCGTCGATCTTCACCAGTTCGCTCAACGGATCCTGCAAGCGGCGGCCGATGGAAATGGCTCCCCGCAGGGCGGCGTCGTACTGGGGGAATTCCTCGCGGCCCAGCCGGCTGGTGGAGTAGACGCTCGCTCCCGCCTCGTTGACGATGACGTAGGAAACGCCCTTCTCTTTCAATTCTCCAGCCAGCAGCTTGACCACGAACTGCTCGGATTCGCGGCAGCCCGTCCCGTTGCCGATGACCACCACGCTCGATTGGAACCGGTCGATCAACTCGACGACCAGCTTCTTGGCCGCCTCGCGCCGCTGCTTGCTGCCGACCAGATGGATGATCCCGTGCCGCAGCACGTTGCCGAACTGGTCCAGGCCGACCATCTTGCACCCGCTCTTCAGTCCCGGATCGACCGCCAACACGCGTCGATCTCGAACGGGGGCCTGGAGAAGCAAGTTGCGGAGATTTCGGGCGAAAACGCTCACCGCGTGGGCTTCGGCCCGGTCGGTCAGCTCGCGGCGAACCTCGCGTTCCAGGCTGGGTAGGACCAACCGGGTCAGCGCGTCGCGTATGCATCCGCGCAGGAAGTCGGCGTGCGGATGCTCGGCCGGCACGAGCATTTCCTCCGCCACCCGAGCCATTTCCTCGCCGTCGCTCTCGATCCGGACCCGCAACACCTTGGCCCGCTCTCCCCGATTGATCGCCAACACCCGATGCGGCGGGATTTTCTTGACGTCCTCGCGGAACTCGAAATAGTCGCGGAACGCCTTGTTCCTTCGCTCCTCGGCCTTCTTCTTTTTCTCCTCGGACCGCTTCTTCCGCATCTCGGCCCGGCTCAGCGGTGGCGGCTTGGGAGTGAGCGGCTTGGGAGTGAGCGGCTTGGGAGCGAGCGGCTTGGGAGCGGGCGGCTTGGGAGCGGGCGGCTCGGCCACTTGCGACGAACCGTCGGCGACGACGGTTGGTGGCGGCGCTGCACCGGTATTCTCTGCCTCTGCATTCTCCGGTATGTCGCTCGGAGTCTCGTCGCTGGCCGCCGGAGTCTCGTCGCTTGGGGTGGCGACCGTTTCGGTCGACGGCGATTGACCGTCATCGGTCGACGGCGATGGGGCCGGCGTGGAGTTTTCGGGCTCGGAAGCTTCGGTGGCGGGTGACGGGGGCTCGGGACCGGCCGAACCGGGGGCTTCGGGGCTACCGGGGACATCGGCCGCAGCCTTGTCGTCCGGGAGATCTTGCGTAAGCGGGCCGTCGACCGATGGGGCTTGCGCCGAAGCGGGCGTGTCTTGCGTATCGGGCGCCGTGGTGGCTGTGGCTGAATCGCCCGGCGGCGGCTCGGTTCCGGCGGAGGGTTCTTCGATGGCCGGAGCCTCTGCCGGTGGACCCGTTGGAGAGGCTTCGGGTTTTTCGGCTTTCGCTTTCTTGCCATCGCCGCCGACTTGAACACTCACCAGCTTACCGGTTCGCTGGAGAATCTCGCGCAGCTTCTGGCGTAGCTCGGCGCGCTCGCTGAATTGCTCGGCCAGGATGTGCCCGGCCCCCAACAACGCCTCGGCTCCGGTGGGTACCTTGCGATCGTCGTTGACGAAATCGTCGGCACGCGTGTCGAGATCGGCACACGCGGGGGCTGCTTCGAGAATCTCGCGGGCCAGCGGCTCCAGACCACGCTCGCGGGCGGTCGTGGCCAAGGTCTGCTTCCGCGGCTTGTAGGGCAGATACAAATCTTCGAGCCGCTTGGTCGACGTGGCCGAACGGATCTGCTTGGCCAACTCCTCCGTCAGCTTGCTTTGCGACTCGATGGAGCGGAGGATCGTCTGTTTCCGCTCGGCAAGCAGTCGGAGTTTTGCCAGTCGGGCTTGGATCAGTCGGATTTGCTCTTCGTCGAGCCCCCCGGTCTGGTCCTTCCGGTAGCGGGTGACAAAGGGGACCGTGTTGCCGTCGTCCAGCAGTTCGACGACTGCTTGAACCTGCCGCACCGGGATCCCCGTCCCGCGGGCCACATGCCGAAGATCAATCGTTACCGTGGTATCCATACGGCTTCAACGTGTCACGTAAGAGCGGTCGCAAAAGCATAAACGCCGATAGCACTTGGATTTGCAATGTAGCGCATTGCCACACGATTGTCAAGCTTCACAACCGCCGGTCGCCCACTCCCAACGGCCAGAAGCCCCGCCGTGTGCGGAAGATCGATCCAAGGCGAGCAACCGCGCCAGGACATACTGCCCGGATAAACCGCATTTCTTGACAAATAGGCCGAACCCACAAGACCCCTCTTGCCGATACACGAAGAAGACCTTCCGTCTCGCCATCGAGTCGAGAGTAGCACAGTCCGTGTCAGGGGTTTTTCGCATGAGACCGACTCACCTGCGTCTGTATAGCGGCCCGCGGTCCGATACGGCAGCGGTCGATCCACGGGCTGAACAAGCGGCCAGGGAAAACGTCACGGTGCCGCTGACCGATGTCCTGCCACTGCTGGCCGACGCCGTCGAGTCGCGGCGCACTTGGCTTCGGGACTTCGAGGACGACGAAATCACGATTTCGATGGATTTGTACGAGGTCCTCTTGGCCTACCAGCACTATCGGCGTCCATCGGCCTGAGCCGGCCATGCCCCCCGAACGGACTTGATCGCGGACGCCTTTCCGGTGGAAATCCGCGCATCCGGGTGGAATGACGCCCCCTCTTGTGGCGTTCCAGCCCCGGTGGTCTATAATGAAACATGACGCGACACCGCGCCATGGAAAACTCCTCCTCATCCACCGCAAGCCAAATGGTTCCTTCCGAACGACCACCTTCCGGATCACACGACGGGCATGGCGTCGATCAACCCGCCCCGCATATCGCCGACCTCATCGCGCAAATCCGGGAGTCGACCGATAAACTGGCCAGCGACAACACCAGCCGTGGTGATCTGAAGATCCTCAGTCGCGCGCTTCGCGAGTTGCGTTACGCCTTCAAGGTGTTCACGCCCTACCGTGGCTCCCGCAAGGTGACCGTCTTCGGCTCCGCCCGCACACCCCCCAGTGACCCGGCCTACACGCAGGCGGTCCAGTTCGGCCACCTCATGGCCGACCGGGGTTGGCTGGTGGTGACCGGCGCGGCCAGCGGGATCATGGAAGCGGGTCACATGGGCGCCGGCCGCGACCACTCGATGGGCTTGAACATCATGCTGCCCTTCGAGCAGTCGGCCAATCCGGTGATCGCCGGCGATCATAAGCTGGTCCACATGAAGTACTTTTTCACCCGCAAGCTGATGTTCGTCAAGGAATGCCACGCGGTCTGCCTGTTGCCGGGCGGATTCGGCACGCTGGACGAAGGGCTGGAAGTGCTCACGCTCCTGCAAACCGGCAAGCGCGACATGGTGCCGGTCGTGTTTCTCGACGCGCCGGGCGGCGACTACTGGTCCAGCTTCGACCGCTTCATCCGCGACGAGCTTCTCGGCGACGGGATGATCTCGGCCGAGGATCTCTCGCTCTACAAGCGGACCGACGACGTCCACGAGGCGGTCGACGAGATTCTGGGATTCTTTCGCGTCTACCACAGCATGCGCTACGTCCGCGATCGGCTCGTGTTGCGATTGTTCGAGTCGCCCAGCGAGGAGCTCCTCGAAGCGATCAACGGGCGGTTCGGCGGCATTCTCGAGAAAGGCCGGTTCGAGCTGCGCGATGCTCTGTCGGCGGAGAAGGACGAGCCCGATCTGGCCGAGTTGCCGCGACTGGTCTTCCGCTTCAACCGGCGCGATCACGGGCCACTGCGGCAGTTGATTGACTGCCTCAACCGGGGAAGTATGTGAGCGGAAAACGCTTACAGCGACGACATGTCGACCGGTTGCATGTCCATGCGGTTGCCCAGCCGCTGGTGTATCTCCAGTTCGATCGAATAGCTGAGTGATCGAACCGACCCGTCGCACATCGACACGTTGAATCCGTTGGCGTGCGCGCTGCCGAAACGGAAGTCGTGGTTAACAGCCGCCCGGTCCTGTTTGGGCTCCTGCCGGGCGTAGCTGATGATATCGCGATCGAAACCCATATAGAGGTTCTGATCGTTGTCGGCTGCGTCGCCGGTGGCGTACTTGTCGGGGTTGAGGTAGCGTTCGCCGACCATGTAGGTGTTGGACGAGCCGTCCTTGATCTCGCCCATCGTGACCTCGCTGACCAGGTAACTGATCCCGTTATGCCTGGAGTGTCCACCCCAGTCCGTCAGGCTGTCGCCCGCGCTGAGGCTGCCGGGTCCGTAGGTATCGCCATCGCCGTCGGAGCCCGCGTTGACCCCGTAGTCGGTGCGGCCGGCGCCCGCTGGCCTATCGCTGTTCACGAAAGGAGTTCCGTGGGTGTAAGGGTACATGATCGCGCGTCGCCGCGACGGGCAAATATACGCGGCCAGCGGCGTGGCCGCCATAACGGCCGCGGCCTGTCTCTTTTCCGACTCGCTCTTCCCCGCGCCCATGTTGTGCAACGCTTCCTGTTCCATGAAGGGCAAGATGTTATAACCCCACCCGCCCGGTTGTCGCTCCTTGAACCCGCGATCGGGATCGCCGACCCAGCCCCAACCCCAGCCGCAACTGGGCATGTGACCGTGGGCTTCCTCGTGATTGAGAAAGGCCAGCCCCATCTGGTGGAGATTGTTCTTGCATTGAATCCGCCGGGCCGCCTCGCGAACCGATTGCACCGCAGGCAACAACAGGCCGATGAGAATGCCAATGATGGCGATGACCACCAACAGCTCCACCAGCGTGAACCCAACTCGTGTGCGCGTTTGCATACGAATTCCTTTCAGATACGAATGAGACATGATGCCAAGATCAGCCACCATGGGAAAGCGCCTCGAACGAGCACATCCCCGCCGCGGGACCCCCCCGCGAAGATGCCCGCATTATAGATCCTCGCAACGGGAAATGCGAGCCATATGCTGAAGATCTACGGGGGGCCCATTCCAGCCCTTTTGAACTAATCGCGGGCTACTTCGCACTCATCTGGCCGACGGCGTCGATCAGCGCGATGGCGTTTTCCACGGGTGTCTGGGGAAAGATGCCATGGCCGAGATTGAAAATATGTCCCGGCCGGCCACCGGCCTGATCGAGGATCTCCTTGGCTCGGCGCCGGATCTCGCCGGGGTCGGTTAGCAGGACCGTCGGATCGAGATTGCCCTGGACGGCCTTGTCGTAACCGACCGTCTTCCACGCATCATCGAGCCGGACCCGCCAGTCGATGCCAATAACGTCTCCGCCCGCCTCGGCCAGCACGGGCAGCAACGCGGGATTGCCGGTGGCGAAGTTGATGACGACGGTGCCGGGCGTGATGGCCTCGATAATGGCTCGCATGTGGGGAAGTACGAAGCGGCGGTAGTCGTCCGGCCCCAGGCACCCGGCCCAACTGTCGAACAATTGCACGGCCTGGGCACCGGCTTCGATCTGGGCGTTGAGGTATCGGACCACGGCCCGAGCAAGCCGGCTCAGCAGCGAGTTGAAGGCGCCCGAGTCGTTGCGCATCAGCGACTTGGTGCGGAGGAAGTTTCGGCTGCTTCCGCCCTCGATAGCGTAACTGGCCAGGGTAAACGGGGCTCCGGCGAAGCCCAGGACGGGAATCGTTGCGGGCAGGGCGGCGCGCGTCAGGCGAACGGTTTCGATGACGAAGTCCAAAGGCTCGACGCTGGTGAGTTCGACCACCCGATCCACGTGGCTACCATCGAGCACCGGATTGTGAATCACCGGGCCGGAGCCCTCGGTATATTCCAGATCGAATCCCATCGGCTCAAGAATCGGCAGCAGATCGGCGAAGATAATGGCCGCGTCGACCCCCAGCCGCTCGACGGCGGTGACCATGACTTCGGTGCATAGCGCGGGGTCCTTGCACAACTGGAGAAACGATACCTTGCGGCGGACTTCACGATATTCGGCCATGTAGCGGCCGGCCTGGCGCATCAGCCAGATGGGCACCCGCTCGGTCGGTTCCCGCCGGGCAGCCCGGATGAAGAGACTCTCGCGGGCGGGCGGCGTGGAGCTGGCGGTTCCGGGTTCGGCCGGTGTAGGGTCTGGTGGCATCGGGCAATCCCCGGAGTGGCGGAAGGTTGTTGCCAGAAAGATGGTTGGCGGCAGCAACGGGCGACCATCGCAATGTATCCCAAACACCCTCTCGACGCAATTCGAGATGGGGGGCGCAAGAAACAGGCTCATCGCAGGACTGCGTACCTGAGGACTTGAAAGCAAGTTCATCCGTCTGGAGCGTAGCCGCGATAGCCGGGGAGTACGGGTTCCTCTAGTATCTTACGCTAGACAG
>JABMRP010000052.1 GCA_013202535.1 Planctomycetota bacterium | reverse complement strand
TCTTCGCACTACAGGGCATCGACCAGAGCCATTTCGACCTCCTGACCGACGGCACGCCCTGGCAGGAAGGCGAGACCGAGCCGATGCTGAAGATCATGTATCGGCTCCATCGCAACTTCCGTTTGATGGACGTCGAGTTGTGGTCCCTCGGGATTCCCCGGCCGGCGCAACTGGCCAAGAACCCCGAAGCCTATCGCGGCGAGATTTTCCACCTGGCCGGACGCGTCGTCTCGATCGAAGTCCCCCCACTGGCGCCGGAGGTGGCCCGGCGTTTTGAGCTAAGCCGTTACTACCGTTGTGACTTCTTGCTTGGCGAGGCACGGCAACCGGCAGTGCTTTTCACCCACACGATCCCCGAGGCCTGGAAGCCGGGCGCACCGCTCGACGCCCCGGCCGGCGCGTTCGCCGTGTTCCTGAAGCTGGGGAGCGAGGACGCCCAGCGGCCGCTGCCGATCTTCGTCACCGCGCGCGTGGCTTGGTATCCTCCGACCCAACTGGGGGACCTCGGCTTCGACGTCGGCCTGCTCGACGACCTGCGACCCGGGAAATCCGATGAAGACGAAGACGCCGATCCCGACGGCCAACCTCGTTCCAGGCTGAGGGATCTCCGCCTGGGCACTCACAATCGGGAGTGCTTCTATCAACTGTTGGCCGCCGCCGGTAGGGCGAAGCCGGGCGAGCTGTTGGCCGAAGCCGCCGAAGAGCTCCGCCGCACGGGCCAGGAGCAATTCTCGGTCGTGCCGTTGTTCAACCAGCCGGTCGAGCAGCAGGGGCGGCTGGTCGTGTTGTCGGGCTCGGCGCGCCAGGTGCTTTTGGTCCGCGTGAGCGATGAGGACGTCCTCTCCCGGTTCGGCATCGACCATTACTACCAGGTCTTCCTGTTCACCGACGACTCCCAGAGCAATCCGCTGGTGTTCTGCGTGCGCGAGCTGCCCGAGGGGATGCCGGTGGGCGAAGGCGCCCAATACGGCGAGCAGGTCACGGTCGCGGGGTTCTTTTTCAACACATGGGCGTATCGGAACCGGCGGTCGGGCGATACCTCGACGCCTCGGGAGGAGTGGCAGCTTGCGCCGCTTCTGATCGGGCGGGACTTGAGGTGGCATCCGCCGAAGGGGCCGGCCTCGAATCCGTACCTGGGCGCGATCGCCGGGGGACTGTTTGTGTTTGCGTTGTTCGGCGTGTGGCTCGCTCTGTGGCGATACAGCCGGGCCGACAAGCAGTTCCGCCAGACAACGATCGCCCGGCAATTCGCCCTCGACTCCGGCGTTTCGCTCGACGAAATCGGTCTTGAGGCCGACGGCAAGCCCGATTTCAGCATGCTCCCGCAGCCGCCCGAGTCTGAATCAGACTCCCCGGGCGCACCGCCAAGCCCGAAGGATGACGGGCCCCCCACGCCCGAGTCGATGCGTTGAGGGCACCCTTGACGTGCCCCAGGTCGAGTTCCTACCCTGGTAGCGTGTCCCTGCCGGGCTTGATGCGCTAATCGCAAAGGCCGACGTGCCGTCGGCCGCTAAACATTCCAGTCTCTGCCCGGCGGAGCACGTTTAGCGGCCGACGGCACGTCGGCCTGAGCGTTGCCCAACGCAAGACTGAGAATTCGTATGACCGGGACCACTGGAAACTGCCACTGGGAACCTCTGAGCATCTGAATGGAAGGACTGACGCAATGCGACGTGCGAAGATCAGCATCATCGGCGCGGGGAACGTTGGGGCAACGACCGCCCATTGGTGTGCCGCCGCGGAGTTGGGCGACATCGTTCTCTTGGACATCCCCCAAACCGAAGGGATGCCGCAGGGAAAAGCGCTGGACTTGATGCAAGCGTCTCCGATCGTTGGGTTTGACTCGAACGTCGTGGGCACAACCAGCTACGACGATACGGCCGGAAGCGACGTCGTGGTGATCACCGCCGGCATACCCCGCAAACCGGGGATGAGCCGCGACGACCTCTTGAGCACCAACGCCCGGATCGTCGGCAACGTGACCGAGCAAGTCCGAGAGACGAGCCCCGAGGCGATTCTCCTGGTGGTGTCGAACCCGCTGGACGCGATGGTGCAGCGGACGTGGCAGGTCAGCGGCTTTCCGCCCCAACGGGTAATCGGGCAGGCGGGGGTCTTGGATACCGCCCGGTTCCGCGCGTTCTTGGCCATGGAACTGGGTGTTAGCGTGGAAGACGTCGCGGCGATGCTCCTGGGCGGGCACGGCGACACGATGGTTCCACTGCCGAGCTGCAGTTGCGTGGGTGGGATCCCGGTCACACAATTGATCGCGCCCGAGCGGTTGGAAGCGATCGTTCAGCGCACCCGAGACGGGGGCGCTGAAATCGTGGCATTGCTCAAAAGCGGCAGTGCCTATTATGCTCCCGCGGCCGCCACCGCCCAGATGGTCGAGGCCATCGTCCGCGACAAGAAGCGGCTCATCCCGGCCGCAGCCTATTGCGACGCGGAGTACGGCGTCGGCGGCTACTACGTGGGGGTGCCGATCATCCTCGGATCCGGGGGGGTGGAGCGGATCGTCGAGATCCAGCTCTCCGACACGGAACGGGCCGCCTTCCGGAAGAGCGTCGAGGCCGTCAACACGCTGGTCGAGGCCATGGCCAGGCTGACCGAAGGGTCGTCTTGACGTCCCCCTCCCGCCATCGGGGCATTCTGCGTCCGTCATCCGGAATTCGCTGCAACACAACGGGTTGCGCCCGCGCCGCAACCCCCCTCGGCGGGTCTCTCCGGTACCGCCCGTGTCGGTTCGGTCCGTCGCGAAATCGCAATGCGCGCAATGCTGCCACTGCGGTTTTCTACCGTGCGGAAATTCCTGATGCAGTTGACAACGGGGTCCCCGATTGATTAGAGTCTCACCCGGAGAGACTTTCAGAATTCCCGGGGGGGAAGGCGATTCGACGTTCCCCGCGTCGTTCGCACCGCACTCATCGCTTATTATCTTCGATCATTCCACATTTCCGAGACTTTCATAAGATCGCGAGATCATGAACCGTATTCAGAATCCGACTACGTCCGCCGAGAAGGCGGCTGCCCCTTCGAAGTTCCGTGTCGAATCGGGCCTTTTCGTCACTCAACCTGCACACGACTATTCGCACTCGCTGTTCGGGCCCAAGCATTACGAGGGCAACTACGCCTATCCGCTGATCGTCTGGTTGCACGCGCCGGGCAACGATGAGCGTCAATTGGTGCGGATCATGCCCTCGATCAGCTTGCGCAACTACGTCGCCGTGGCCCCGCGCGGGTTCCAGACGGACGACGGCACGGGCGGTCGACGTCAATACGGATGGCCGCAAACGCCCCAAGAGATCCAAGAGGCCGAAGCACGCGTCTGCCACGCCATCGAGATCGCCAAACAGAAGTTCCACGTTGACGACAACCGGATCTTTTTGGCCGGCTTCGGCGCCGGAGGCACGATGTCGTTTCGCCTGGCGATGAACGATCCCGACCGGTTTGCCGGCGTGATGTCGATTTGCGGCGCGTTTCCCAGCGGTCACACACCTTTTGGCCGTCTGGATCAAGCCCGCGAACTCCCCGTCTACCTCGCCGTCGGCCGCGACAGCACCGAGTATCCCCCGGCCGAAGCCTGCGAAAACCTGCGACTCTTCCACGCCGCCGGCCTCTCGATCGTTCTCCGCCAATACCCCTGCGCTCAGGAATTGACCGAGCAGATGCTCCGCGACGTCGACCACTGGATCATCGAGCAGATCACGGGTGGGGCCGACCGGGTGGATTGATCCGCCCTGCATCGGTCTTGATCCCTCTTCACATCTCGTGTCTTGGCCCAATCTCTACATTGGACTGGACGTTCTCGTCACCCAATTTCCACGAATCTACGATTTCTTTCGTTGACACATACGAAGACTTTCGTAT
>JABMRP010000529.1 GCA_013202535.1 Planctomycetota bacterium | reverse complement strand
GAGTCTCGGTCTCGGCCGGTTCGCCCGCGGCTTCGCCTTCCTGCTGGAACGATACCCATTGGAACGGTGATGGTTTCGTCAGGGATGTTTCGCCGGTAGCCGGGTCATCCGTATCGTTGTCACTGGCCTTCCCATCGTCGGCCTTTGGGGTGGGCGGAGTCGGTGTCGAATCGGTGGACTCACCGGTCGGTTCGGCTTCAGGAGATGTTGATTCCTGTGTCGCCGGTTCTCCCGTGTCGGCCGGTTTGGCTTCAGGAGTTTCTGGCGTCGCCGGTTCTCCCGTGTCGGCCGGTTTGGCTTCAGGAGTTTCTGGCGTCGCCGGTTCCCCCGTGTCGGGCTGATCTCCGGTTGGACTCGTTGTGTCGGGGGGCATGCCGAGCGATGGGCTCTTCTGCATCATCTCGATATAGTGCTGGAACTTCTCGTCATCCGACAGCGTGCTCCGATCGAACTTGTCGACATCGACGTACGGTTCAAAGTCTTCGTGCCGGGCCACCACGTATTCGACGTCGATGCGGTGGGGTTGCTTGAACCCGGGCTCTGGCCGGTGGGGATTGTCGATCTGGTATTTATGTCTGGCGAAGAACTCGGCCAATTCATCTTGGCGTTGGCTACAGAAATCCTCCAGTTCCTCATCGCTCCAGCCGTTGACCTCGTCGACGAAATCGTTGACCGGAATTGCCGTCACTTCGGCCGTTACGATGCGGTGGAGCCGCCGATAGTAGTCCCATCGCTGCGCCGGGGTGATTGGTCCCAGGGTCGTGAGGAACATTTGCTGGAGCTTGTCGGCCAGCAACTGGCTGCGTATCGCTTCGAACAACTGGCTTTCGGAAAGTTCCGCCTTCTTATGGAGGCGCTCGATGACGTCGGGTTGCACCCTTCCGGCGGTGAAGCCGCCAAGAAAGTCGAATACCATTTGGTCGGAGACGACCAGTCCCAACTCTTCAGCTCGATGGGCCCGCAGCCAGATATCGACGGTAATCTCTTCGCTTGCCCCCCCATCGGATGCCCCTCTTATCATGGGGTCGGCCACTGACCAGTATTTGAAAAGAGTTTCCAGATCGACTTTCTCTGCCCGGCCAGCGATGTTGACCCCATTTCTCCAGTCTTCGTAGAGTCCCGGTAGATCCACGCTGTTTTCCGTGTCGGGCATACTGTCTTGCACAGCCTTTCTCAGGCTGATGAGGAACTCGCCCAGGTGTCGGTTCCGGAGTCGCAATGACTGCAACTCCCTCCCGGTCAGGTCGCCGTACTTCGAGGTGATGACCGCGAGATCCGTGCGAGGACCACGCCCGCCCATGTTCTGCATCACGTTGGGCAAGACGATAAAGGCGAACATGGTGGAAATACCAAGCACGGCGAGCCATGCTTTCTGGTGCTTCCGAAATACCTTGAATGGACTAGCCACGATAGTATCCTTGGTGTTGTTTCGCGTCCCCAATGCTCATGTCGGCTTGACAACCTGGGGACGGCCGGGGTAATGATGGAACAGGGTCGGTCCTGAATCCGGCAATTTTAAGTGGGCTGACGGTAAATGCAATCCCAAAAAGGAGGTGCGCCTCTCCCGTCGGCGGGCTCCTGCCATCCATTTGGGTCAGAGGAATGGGCTTGCCTCGCGGTCGATACCCCCCGTTGTGGCGGCCAATTGCAGGATTTGGAAGGATTTTTTCCGTTGGTCTTGACGAATCAGACGGGTGGAGCCGAAGATTCTGTCCCGAGGGAGACGGCTCAGGAAAATGGCGGCAAGAAGCTGATAGATACTGACAAACCTCAACTATATTTCTCACTATCCCTAATTTAACTATATTGACCGGTGGATTGCGTCATGGCCAAGAAATCAGCTTCCGCCAAGGGTAAATCGCTGGTGATCGTCGAATCGCCCGCCAAGGCCCGCACGATCAGCAAGTTTCTCGGCCAAGGATACATGATCGAAGCCAGCATCGGGCATGTTCGGGATCTTCCCGAGGGAGCCAAGCAGGTTCCCGCTCGCTACAAGGGCGAGAAGTGGGCCCATCTCGGGGTTAACGTGGATGCCGATTTCGAGCCCATCTACGTGGTCCCGCCCGGCAAGATCGAACACGTCCGCAAACTCAAGGCGGCGGTGAAGGAAGCCAAGGACCTCTATCTGGCGACCGATGAAGACCGCGAAGGGGAGGCGATTAGCTGGCATTTGCTCGAGTTGCTCAAGCCGAAAGTGCCCGTCTATCGGTTGGTGTTTCACGAGATCACCAAGGAGGCGATCCTCAGCGCCTTGGAGTCGCCTCGGGAAGTCGACGATGATCTGGTGCGCGCCCAGGAAACTCGCCGCATCGTCGACCGGCTTTACGGCTACGAAGTATCTCCCCTGCTTTGGCGCAAGGTGCGCCCGAAGCTCTCGGCCGGCCGCGTGCAGAGCGTGGCCGTGCGGCTGATCGTCCAGCGGGAGCGGTTGCGGATGGCGTTTGTGGGGGCGACCTACTGGGATCTGTTGGCTACGTTCCTCAAAACGGGCGGGGAGCGATTCAGCGCGTCACTGGTTTCCGTCGACGGGCGGAAGATTCCCTCCAGCCGCGACTTTGATTCCGCCACCGGCGAGTTGAAAAATCCGGCGCTGATGCTGATGGACGAAGCGGCGACGGGCCAATTGGTCGAGCGACTTCGGCAGGCCGAGTGCCGAGTGGCCGGCCTGGAAGACAAACCGTACACCTCCAAACCGTATCCGCCGTTTACGACCAGCACGTTGCAGCAGGAAGCCAACCGGAAATGCGGGTTCACCGCCCGGCGAACCATGCAGGTGGCGCAGAGCCTGTACGAGAACGGGCACATCACCTACATGCGAACCGACTCGACCAATCTGGCGTCGACCGCCGTCGAGGCGGCCCGCGATCTGGTGGCCTCGCAGTATGGGCCGGAGTATCTGCCCGACTCCCCGCGAACCTACGTGACCAAGGTGAAGAACGCGCAGGAGGCCCACGAGGCGATACGCCCGGCGGGCCATCCGTTCGATTTTCCCGAGGCGCTGCGCGGCCAACTCAGCGCCGAGGAATTCAAGCTCTACGACCTGATTTGGAAACGCACGGTCGCCAGCCAGATGGCCGATGCCCGGGGGCATCGCATCACGATCACCGTGGAGGCCGACGGGGCCGTCTTCCAGGTCAGCGGCAAGACGATCGATTTCTTCGGCTATCTGCGGGCTTATGTCGAGGGTTCCGACGATCCGCGGGCGGATCTGGCCGATCGCGAGGACGTGTTGCCGACGGTGGCCGTGGGCGAGGTGCTTCACTGGGGCGAGTTGGAGCCGAAATCGCACACCACGCAACCGCCCAACCGATACAGCGAGGCGGCCTTGACCCGCGCCCTGGAAGAGTTGGGCATCGGGCGTCCCAGTACGTACGCGTCGATTATCGACACGATTCTCGCCCGCGAGTACGTCTTCAAACGAAGCAACGCCCTGGTGCCTACCTGGGTGGCCTTTGCCGTGGTTCAGTTGCTCGAAGCGCATCTGCCGAACCTTGTCGACTACAGCTTCACGGCGGCCATGGAAGACGATCTCGACGGGATCAGCCGTGGCGAGGCCGATCGCACGGAATATCTTCACAAGTTTTACTTCGGCAACGGGCAAGACGGTTTGAAGAAGCTGCTGGCCGACAAGGTCGACGAGATCGACGCGCGCAGCGTCTGTCAGGTTTCGTTGGGCAAACCGCCCGGCGAGGGTGCGGCGGGCGAGGAGATCAACGTTCGCGTGGGCCGATACGGGCCGTTTATCGAGCAGGGCGAGCGGCGGGCAAGCCTGCCCGACAAGATGCCCCCCGATGAACTCTCGCTCCAAGTGGCCTTGCAGATGCTCGATCAGGCCGCCCAAGCCGACGAGCCGCTGGGGATCTGCCCCGACACGCACAAGCCGGTTTATCTGAAGGTGGGGCGTTTTGGCCCCTATGTGCAACGGGGAACGTCCGAGGACGACGAGAAGCCGAAGAACGCTTCGTTGTTGCCCGGGATGCAGCCGGAAGACGTCGATCTGGCCGCCGCCTTGAAACTGCTCTCGTTGCCCCGCGAGTTGGGAGTCCACCCCGAGAGCCGCGCGCCGGTCGTGGCGCAAAACGGACGTTACGGCCCGTACGTGCAGTGCGATAAGGAAACCCGCTCGCTGCCGGCCGACGTTTCACCCTTGGACGTCACCCTGGAACAGGCGCTGACCTTGCTGGCCCAGCCGAAGGCCCGGCGCGGCGCGGCGCGCAAGACGGAGCCCATCAAGGTGTTCGACGCTTCGCCGGTTACCGGCGAACCGGTCCAGTTGCTCGAAGGCCGCTACGGCCCCTACGTGACCGACGGCACCACCAACGCCTCGCTTCCGCGGGACACCCCGACCGAAGAGGTGACCCTCGAAAAGGCTCTGGACCTGTTGGCCGTCCGCGCCGCCAAGGGGCCTTCGACACGGAAGAAGGTGGCCAAGAAGAAAGCGACGACGAAGAAAGCGACCACGAAAAAGGCGAAGAAGAAAACCGCCAAGAAGGCCAAGAAAAGTGCGGTCAAGAAGACGTGAACTCGCTGCGCTGTGTTTCCAGGCAGCGACCGCCAGCGAGCGTGTTGTCAATACTCGATCCGATCTTCCTTTCGGGTCCAGGCGTCCAGGGCGACGAGCGCCTCGTCGCGAAGATGCTGGACGCAACGCAACGACCGGTCGGCGGGAGCCGCGGGTATCTCGTCGTACAGCAGCGCATCGTCGAAGCCGATCCGCGCGGCGTCCTCGCGCGTGGCGGCGTAGTGAAGCGCGTCGATCCGGGCCCAGTAGATCGCCGCCAGACACATCGGGCACGGTTCGCAACTGCTGTAGAGCGTGCAGCCGGCCAGCGAGAAGCTGCCGAGCGTTTGGCACGCCTGCCGAATGGCCACGATCTCGGCGTGTGCGGTGGGATCGTTATCGGAAGTGACCCGGTTCCATCCGGTGCCCACGACTTGCCCGTCCTTGACCACCACCGCCCCGAACGG
>JABMRP010000528.1 GCA_013202535.1 Planctomycetota bacterium | reverse complement strand
TGCACGGGAACGTGTGGGAGTGGTGTGCGGATTGGTGGGCTACGGATTACTATGCGGCTTCCGAAACGAATGATCCAACTGGGCCTTCAGAAACCCCGTATCGCGTGGACCGTGGTGGCAGTTGGAACGACCATGAGGGGCGCTGCCGGTCGGCAACTCGGGGCAGGTTTGAGCCGAACCGCCGGTACAACGACGTAGGCTTCCGCATGGCACTAGTTCCGGCGGAGTAAGCAGATCAACTCGCGCAATCGCCAAATCGGCATCCACGCCCACGCCCTCGCATCCCGTGGGTCGCGGGAGAAGGACATGACGCCTCGTCTCGCAAGACCCGGGGGATACAACCCCCGGGCGTGGACGGTTGTTGGTGACGAAAGCCGTGCATAAGCGTTGAATCGAAAACCGCGGCGCCGCCTGAAATTCTACAGAAATCGCGATTTGCACACCCCTACCCAATACGGAACCAACGCCATGAACCACCGTTGCCTTTGCATCATCGCTCTTCTCGTATTCTCCGCTCTGGCCGTACACAACGTTGCCAACCCGGCGGTAGCGCAAGAGAAAAGACTTCGAGTCACATTCTTCGTTTCGCCGGTGGGAAACGACGGCTGGTCGGGGAAAACCTCCAATCCCAACGTCGCGGGAACCGACGGCCCCTTGGCCACCATCGGTCGTGCCCGGGATGCGATTCGCGAGTTGAAACGTCGCGACGGCGAATTGACCAATGGCGTTGACGTTGTGATACGTGGCGGGACCTATCGGCTGGACGAGCCGCTGGTCTTTACGCCCGAGGATTCGGGAACCGAACAATATCGGATCACCTACGACGCCGCTCCGGGCGAGCAGCCACGGATTTCCGCTGGCCGGCCGATTTCGGGATGGAAACAACAGCCCGACGGAACGTGGACCACGCAAATCGATGACGTCAAGGCCGGCGACTGGTACTTTCGCCAACTCTTCGTCGCCGCCTCGCCCGAAGAGCCACTCCAGCGACGTTACCGGCCGACGATCGGAGCGAAAGTCATCGCCGGGCTGACCGACGCCCCGACGTTCGACACCACCATGCGGCACCGGCAGAGTCAAAAGGAGTTCCGCTTCCACCCGGGCGACATTCAACGCTGGCATGGACTGCCCGACGTCGAGATCGTGGCCCTGCACGATTGGAGCGCCTCGCGATTGCGGATCGCCGAGTTGGATCTCGACGAACAGATCGTTCGGTTCACCGGGTTTCCCGTCTACCGCATCGGCCATTGGTATAAGGACGGGAAGAATCCGTACTTCGTCGAGAACGTACGCGAGGCGATGACGAAGCCCGGCCTGTGGTATCTCGATCGGGCCACCGGCGTGCTGGCCTATCGCCCGAGAGACGGCGAGCGGATCGAGCAATTCGTGGCCATCGCACCGCGGGCCGAGCAATTGATCCGCATCGTCGGCGACTCGAAGAACGATCGGCCGGTCGAAAACCTGGCCTTTCGCGGGTTGACCTTCGAGCACACCGCCTGGCAACTGCCCGAGAAGGGCTATAGCTCGGGTCAGGGGATGGTCGATCTGCCGGCCGCGATGGATCTGAGCGGGGCTCGAAACTGCCGGATCGAGCGATGTACGTTCTCTCAGCTTGGCGCGTATGCCCTGCGGCTGGGGCGCGGGTGTCACGACAATACCGTGGTGGGCAACCGAATGTTCGACCTCGGCGGCGGCGGCGTGATGGTGGGAAGTTCCGCACGGGGAAACTCCGACACACCCTCGGGCAACCGCATCGCCAACAACCTGATCTCCGACGGCGGGCTGGTCCACTTCTCGGCCCACGGCATCTGGCTGGGCATTGCCGCAAAGACGCTGGTGAGCCACAACGTCGTGCGGCGGTTTCCCTATAGCAACGTCTCGGTCGGTTGGAGTTGGAACGACAAGCCCACCGCCTGTCGCGAAAACGTGGTCGAGTTCAACCACATCCACGACGCAATGATGCTCCTGGCCGACGGCGGCGGGATCTACACGCTGGGGTTTCAGCCGGGCACCGAGCTGCGAGGGAATCTGATCCACGATGTCCACCGCAGCCGTTTCGTCGGCCGGGCCCCCAACAACGGCATCTTCTTCGACCAGGGCAGCAAGGGTTTTCTTGTCGAAGACAACGTGATCTACGCCACGGCCGATCAGATTCTGCGTTACAATCAATGCGCGGCCGATTGGCACACGTTCGGCGAAAACTCGCTGGGAAAACGCCCGGGTGAGGAAGGTTTTCCCACCGAAGCCGCTTCCCGCGCCGGCTTGGAAGCGGAGTACCGCGAGCTGGAGGCCGATTTTCCCGAAGTGCCGCCGAGCCCGATCTTCTCGATGGAAATTGACGAGCCGTAGTCCCGGGGGTTGACAGCCGGGCTGCTAATGGTTTCACTGGAGTTATCGCCTTCCCACTGCGAGTTCCGGTGCTCGCTGCAAATGGGAAGAATCGGCTCATAGGAGAATATGATATGACCAGTCCAGTTGAGAACAGAGACGGTGCAGGCAGGGGGCTGAGCCGACGGAAGTTTCTCCAAGGAGTTTCCGCGGCGGCAGGCGCGATTGCGGTTCCGTGCTTGATTCCGGCCTCGGCGCTGGGCAAGGATGGGACGGTCGCGCCGAGTGAACGAATCATCCTCGGCGG
>JABMRP010000527.1 GCA_013202535.1 Planctomycetota bacterium | reverse complement strand
GTGGGCAGCGTCGCGCCCCTGGTGGGTCTGCTGGGAACCGTCGTCGGCATGATCTTCGCCTTTCAGGTCTCCAGTCAGGAAGGGCTGGGTAAGGCGGAGTTGCTGGCCAAAGGTATCTACATCGCCCTGCTAACCACCGCCGGCGGGTTGACGATCGCCATTCCCTGCTTGCTGGTGGTCGCCTGGTTCAATTCCCTGATCGAACGTTTCATGCGGGAAATCGACGAGTGCCTGCTGGAAACGGTGCCCAGTTTCACGAAGTTGGAATCCCTCCACTCCACGACCACGAGGAGCCGCTGATGCGATTGCCGCCGCCCGAAGCCGACTCCGAGGGACCCAACTTGACCCCGGTGATCGACGTTGTCTTTCTGCTCTTGATTTTCTTCCTCGTGGCCACGCGATTCGACCAGGAGGAGCGCCTCGTTTCGCTCCGCCTGGCCGAGATCTTCGAGGCGCGGCCGATGGTGATGGGCCCGGACGAATTGATCGTCAACGTCTCCAAAGAGGGCAAATACGTCGTCGTCGACCAAACGCTCAGCGAGAAGCGTCTGATCGATCTGCTGCACGATCTGAAGACGAAGAATCCCGATTCGCAATCGGTGCAGATCCGTGCCGATCGCGAGGTTCGCTTCAAATATCCGCTGACCGTGATCGGCATCTGCAAGGAAGAGAAGCTGCCCTATTCCTGTACGGTACTGAAGAAGCGTCGCAAGTGACCCGCCCGAGAACCTTCTGCCCCAGAGGCCGATCGTGAAAGCTCCGCGAACCCATTGGCGACGGGCGGTGTGGCGCGTGCTCGGCTCGTGGTACTTGCCCGCCGCGCTGCTGACCCTGCTGCTGTTGGCCGCTGCCTGGTATCTCATCCCCCGGCCCACCACGGAAGTCGTTTCGGTCGACGGCCAACACCGCTGGGACGAGGACGCGGCCCCGCCGCAACGGGGAATCGTCTGGCTGCCGGCGGTGCCGCTGCAGCCAACCGCCGCGCCGGTGCCGTCGGAGGCGAGCCTGATTCGGCCGCAATTGGCCGAAGCCGGATCGGTCCTCTATTTCACCCAGCAGAAGCCGACCGGCGACGCCGACATCTATCGCTCGTTTCTGCACCGCGGTATCTGGCAGCCGGCCGAACCGGTCGAAGCGTTGAACACGCCCAGCGACGACATCGGGCCGGTCGTCTCGGCCGACGGTCGACTGGCGGTAATCTACTCCAATCGTCCCGGGGGTCACGGCGGATTCGACATCTACGTTTCCCGACGCACCGACGACGGGTGGAGCGAGCCGCGGAACCTGGGAGCCCCGGTCAACACGCCGGCCCACGAGTACGACCCGGCCCTTTCCGCCGACGGCGACGCCCTCTTCTTTGCCAGCAACCGCACGGAACAGATGCAGCGGGCGGCCGAGCAATGGGACAACGACTCCCCATCGCGGCAGTGGTCGACCACGCTCCGCGCCCAACAAGGGCTGCTGCAATTCGATCTCTACCGGGCGCGGCGCAGCGACTCGGGCGACTCCTGGGAATCCCCCCGGCCGCTGACCGCGGTCAACCGGGCCGATGCCAACGAGGGGGCGCCCTTCCTCTCGCCGTCCGGGGCATTCCTCTACTTCGCTTCCGATCGCCCTCACCGTGGCGGCGAGGCCCGGAACTACGATCTCTATCGTGCCCAGGTGGAAGACGATACGATCACCGACGTCGAGAATCTCGGGCGCGGAGTGAATACATCCGCCAACGAAACCGAACCGGCGCTCTCGCCCGAGGGTTTTCGCATCCTCTTCTCCAGCGATCGGACCGAGCCATCGGAGCAAGTCGCCGGGGTCGATCAATATGCCCTGTACGACAGTACGGCCACCGAAATTGTCCGGCAACGCGGGTGGGACTACAGCAACGCGCAAGCGGTCGCCGCGCGGTGGTGGTGGTTCGTGATGGCCGCGCTTCTGGCCGCCCTTCTGGCCGCGCTGATCTGGTACATCCGCGCCGTTTCGCTCCGCCGCGCGACGGTACCCGGGTTCTTCCTCGCCGCCTTGATCCTGCATTTTCTGATAGGTGCCGGATCTTTCTTCTTCTATTTCGGCGAAGCGATTCTCGCCGAAATCCGCAAGAAGCCGGAAGAAGGGGTCGTGGCCACCGATGTCCTCAGCAGCACGCTCCATCAATCGCACGAGCAGGGCGAGGCGTCGTATGAAAAACTGGCCGATCTGAAGGCGATGGAGAAATTCGAGTTGGCCGCGCCCCAGCGAACGGTCACCCGGACCCCCAACATGCCCGTGCCGACCGACTTGGCGATTCCCGCCCTGCCGGTGAAGTTGACGTCTGACTTGCCGCCGGAACTGGTGGTGCCGAGGGCCCCGGTCGTCAAGGTTCCGTTGCCCGAAACATTGCAACCGACGCGGCCACGGGTGACTCTTACTCTTCCCGAGGAGAAGATCGAGATCGAGCCGGTCGAATCCCAGCCGCCCGAACCCAGCCCCTCCTTCGATCGCGTCGAGCCGGATGCGCCCCAGCGACAGTTGGCCATGGTGGATGCGGAGATTCCCGAGAATGTTCCCAACCACCAGCCGCCCCCCGAGCCGATCCGGCCGAGTGCCGATCGCGCGCCGATCGACCCCTCCCAGGCGGAACCGACGGACAAGGTCGCCGACACGTCGCCCACGGCACTGAATCGAACCACGCCGACACCGCTCCCGCCGGTGGAAATGCCGAGGGTCAAACCCGAGCCGGTCTCTTCATCGCAAGGCTCGTCACCCGGCGAGCCGCAGCCCCCGCGTCTGGAGATTCCCGTGGATCGCCGGACGCCGATCCAGACGGCCGATGCCGGCGCTTTGCCACAGCCTCGAAAGCCCCTGGGTGATTTGCCGGCGCCCGTCTTCCGTGACCTGTTGCATGAATCGGCCGGGGAGCAGGTTGCTTTGCTGGAGAATCCGTCCGATTTGGCGCCCCCCGATCGCCCGCGCCGGGCGCCATTCGATCCTCTGTCAGAGCCGGAGGTGCCGCGGGAAGACGTTCCCGCCGAGCCGCCGAAAAGCGGTGCGTCCAACGGCCCGGCCGCGCCGGAACCTTTGAAGTTGAATGTCCCCCGTCAATCGTCGCCGGGCCAACCCGCCGCGGACCTATCCCCGCCGGCCCACAGCAAACCGGTTGACACGCCGATCAGCGGGCCGACGCCCGAGGAAATGACCGCCGACGCCGCGACGGATTCCCCCGATCACGCGGCCGTAAACCCACAGCCGCAAGCCATGCGGCGGACCGCGCGCACACCGGTCAATACCACGGCGATCAACATCGAACCGATCGACGTCGAGCCGCTGCCGCCGGCCGTGGGCAATGAGCCGGCGGGTCGGCCGCCCGTGGATGCGATTGCCATGAAGGTTGATCGCTCCGATACGACGATGGCCCGCTTTCCCGTCGCCATGCCGGATGCGATTGGCGGGCGGCACGTGCCGGAAAACCTCAGCCTGGTGGTGGGCAGCCTCGCCCGGGAGACGGTCGACACCGCGCCGTCGGTCAATCCGCTGGCCAGCCGGATCATCCACCAGCGGTCGCGCGCCCCCAGAGTCCTCTATGCCGAAGACGCGATCAGCTTGCAATCGATGCTCCAGCGTCGCCAGGTCGACGAGCAGACGAAACGCGATCTGGTGCAAAAGTATGGCAGCCCGAAAGAGAGCCTGGAAGCGATTCACAAAGGTCTGGTCTGGATCAAGTCGCACCAGCGCGACGACGGCCGGTGGAGTCTGCACGATTTCAACGGGCAGTGTCGCGGGCATCGGTGCAAGGGGCACGGCAGTTCCAAGTCGGACACGGCGGGTACCGGGTTGGCCCTGTTGCCGTTTCTCGGCGACGGCCATACGCACAAGAAGGGCGACTACCGGTCGACCGTCGATCGGGGCCTTCGCTGGCTGATCGAGCATCAGAAGGACGACGGCGACCTGTTCACCGGCGGCGAGGGCAACGCCCAGATGTACAGCCACGCCATCGGCACGATCGCCCTGTGCGAGGCGTACGGGATGAGCGGCGACGCAAGTCTTCGCGGCCCGGCACAGAAGGCGATCAACTTCATCGTCGCCGCCCAGCACTCCGAGGGTGGATGGCGTTATCGGCCCAATGAACAGGGCGACATGTCGGTGGTCGGCTGGCAGGTCATGGCCCTGAAGAGCGGGCAGATCGCCGATCTGGAAGTTCCCCAGAAGACCTTCACGGCGGTATGGAAGTTTCTCGACCACACGCGGTCCGGCCGCAGCGAGTTCGGCTACCAGGACCGGGGGCGTTCCACACCCGCGCTGTCGGCCGAGGGATTGCTCTGTATGCAGTACCTCGGCGTGCGCTACGACGACCCCCGGCTTCGAGCGGGAGCCGATAACTTACTCCAGCGCGTGCCTGCCAAGGGTAAAGATACCAGCTACTACTGGTACTACGGGACGCAGGTGATGTTCCACCTTCAGGGCGACCACTGGACCCGCTGGAACGAAGCCGCCGCTCAATTACTGGTCGATACACAGCTCACCGAGGGACCGTCGGCCGGCACGTGGGACCCCAGAGACAATTGGGAAGGAAGAGGCGGACGCCTTTACGCAACTTCCTTGCGGCTGCTGATGCTGGAGGTCCCCTACCGGCACCTACCGCTCTACAAACCGCTGGAGAAAGAGTGAAACGGCAGCCAGTGGCAGACGGGCCTGCCGCTTGCGCATTCGGCCAATCTCCCCGGCTGGACAAAAACGGGGCTCCATTCCGCTCATGCGGTACAGCACACTCGCGGGAATGGGGCCCCGCGGTTAGTCGGCGCCGACTCCGGTTTCAAAGTGTCCAGCCCTGACGATAGGGCGGGGCGAGCAGGCGGTTGGCGGCTTCGGAGTTGTTGAACTGCAACTTCTCGGCGTTCCAGGTGAGCTTCTCTTGCGTGCGGATGGCGATGTTGCCCATCAGTACCACGGCGGCCAGATGTCCCGCGTGGTCGACGAAATTGCTGCCGGCCGGTTTCCCGCCTTTGCAGGCGTCGATCCATTCCTGGTAATGGCCGGGCGATCGCTCCAACCGCTGCGGCGGCTTGCCGAACCCCTTGGCTCGGGCCTCGGGCAGTAGTTGCGCGCCCAGCAGCAGGCCCTCGTCGCCGACGATGAGCGTGCCGTCGCCCTCGAAGATGTTGCGACCGCCTACTTCCTTGGGCAAGGGAGGCATCATACCGCCGTCGTACCAGCGCAGCAGCACCTCGGGGCGATTCTCCTGGGCCGCAAACCGGTAGGTGACGATCGAAGCCAGCGGGGCCGTCTCGTTCTTCACTTCCGGCGGTGCGTTCCAATGGGTGGAACACGCCTCGACGCTCACCGGCCAGCCGAGCTTCAATGCCTTGAACGCCGCCGACAGGTTGTGGCAACCGATGTCGCCCATCACGCCGGTGCCAAAGTCCCACCAGCCGCGCCAACTAAAGGGAAGATAACACGGATGATAGGGTCGCTCGGGTGCCGGTCCCAGCCAGCGGTCCCAATCGAGAGTCTCCGGCACGGGGGGCGTGTCGGCGGGGCGGGGGATGCCGCGAGGAGAGATGTCG
>JABMRP010000526.1 GCA_013202535.1 Planctomycetota bacterium | reverse complement strand
GAACTCGGGAGGGTCAAAGGCTACATCTCGCGGAGCGAGATGGCTACTATAAGGCATTCTATGTTATTGCCCGATCGGTCGAAAGACTTCGTCGTATCCGACAGCAAGGCGAACCCCGCCGCCAGCTATCCCAGGCAGTATTATCGCTTCTTCTTACCTGTTCTCTTCTTCTTACCCTGTTGCCGGCTTTGATCGACCTGGACCTTGTGCTTGGCCAGCGTCTCGAAGACCGTGTCGCCGGTGCGTGCGGCTTCTTCCAGTTGGCCGATCAACTCCTGATACTTCTGCTGATTCCCGTCGATGAGTTCGCGCAGCTTCTTCATCTCACTGGTTTGCAGGGAAGTCGAGCGATGGATCGGCTCGAGCCAGCCCTGCATCAGTTGAAACTGGTTTCGCAGCACGCTGAGGATGGCCGACGGCACTCGGCTGACGACGCGGATCTCTTGCGGTGGCGGCGCTTGTAGCTCGGGCTGGACGTCATCGCTTGCGGCCGCGGCTCTCGACTGGAGTTGCTCGACAAGCTGGTTGATCGCCCCGAGCGTCTGGGCATCGAACGACGCGGTCAACTCCGCCGGTTCGGCGGGTTCGACTTCTTCGCGCGGCTCGGTCATGCGGTCCAGGCCGCTGTCCAACACCTGCTTGATTCGATCGAGCCCGTCGCTGAAGTTGGTCAGTTGTACGATCATCTGGCCGAACTTCTGGTCCTCGCCGACGCCCTTGAGTTGCACGTTGCGGCTGAATGTTCGCTTGATGTCCGTCCAGCGATCGGCTTCGGTCGGCGTGATCCGGCCGGTCATCTCCTTGAACTTCAAGAGGTTCGACTCGGCGCCCGTGGTCAGCGTTTGCGCGTCGTTCTGATAGTTGGAGAAGATCAGCGCTTCGAGTTCCTCGTCGTTCATGATCCCCACGACCTTCTCGGCGATGCGGTTCATGTTGCGGTAGGAGCCCTGGAGCTTGAACGCCGGCTCGGTGCGATATTCGTCGCCCATTCCCGCCGAGCGAATGTACTCTTCGTTGACCGCCAACACGACGTCGCGCACGCGCATCAGCTTGCGCATGACGGCGACCATCTCGTCGACTTCGGCCATCGAATAGTTGCCTTCCAGATCGACACCCTCGGGCGACGTGCCTTCGGCCATTTGCATTACCGCGTAGACGTCCTGCTGGCTGCGACTGGCCAGTTTGTCGAGCACCGGGTTGGAGGTGAGGCAGTTTTCCAGATAGCTCATCACGAACGAGTCGGCATTGTCGCCGATCACTTCGCCCAGGTTGTAGGTATCGGCCCGGTTGGCCAGCATGTCGGGAATCTTGAACTTCTCGCCGCTTTCGGTATAGGGGTTGCCGGCCATCACCACGGCCACCTTCTTGCCCCGCAGATCGTAGGTCCGCGTCCGCCCGTTGTACACGCCCTCGATCTTCCGCTGCGCGTCGCAGAGGGAGATGAATTTCTGCAAAAACTCGGGGTTGCAGTGCTGGATGTCGTCGAGGTAGATCATCACGTTGTCGCCCATCTCGAAGGAGAGGTTCAGCTTCTGCATTTCCTCTCGGGCGGCCGCGTTGGGCGCCTCGGCCGGATCGAGCGAGGTGACCTGATGCCCCAGCGCCGGGCCGTTGATCTTCATGAAGATGATGCCCAGCCGGTTGGCGATGTATTCCATCAGCGTCGTCTTGCCGTAGCCGGGCGGCGAGATCACCAGCAACAGGCCCATCCGGTCGGTCCGCTTCGCCTCGCCCACGACGCCGATCTGTTTGGCCAGATTGGCGCCGACCATGGGCAAATAGACCCGGTCGAGCAGCTTGTTTCGCACAAACGACGTGAGCACGCGGGGGCGAAATTCGTCGAGCCGCATCCCGTCGCGCTGGCGATCGACCAGTTCCTTCTTCAGCCGGCCGTAGGTCTCGAACCGCGGTACCACTTCGCGCCGATAGCGCTCAAGCTTCAATAGGAACGTGTTGTAGTTGAGCCGGTAGGTTTTCTGCTCGATCAGCGGATGGTTGCCGACCATGCCCGTCAGTTCCCGATGAACCGAGGCCTCGACCACCCGGGTCACGTCGAACGAAGTGGTCAGCAACACGGCCACTTCCTCGGCGTAATCGGCATCCCGCGGATCGTTGCGCGTGGCCAGGAAGGCGGTGACCCAATCACGCTGCAGCAGAAACGCGGCGTTGGCGTCTGATTTGAGTTCCTCGACCGATGCGTTGTACTTCTCGGTGAAGAACTTCTGCTCGATGTAACCGCTGAAGGCATGGTACAGGTCGCGTGCCGCGCTGCTGATGACGAATCGAGCTTCGCCGGTTAGCTCCTCGAAGAGATATTCGGCAGCCTGATCGACGAGATGCTCGGCAAACGTGTCCTGTCGGCTCACGTAGCCGCCGATCAGTTCTCGCAGTTCGCCGATGTACTGCGTCTGCGTCTCGGTTTCGGGAAACAGCTCGCGGATGGAGCCGAACCCCTTGAGTTTCCCGGCGATGAAGTCCTTGCGCGGGGCGTCCTCGAACTGAAACCAGAAAAGCGTCGCCAGGGCCCGGGCTTGCGGGTGAAATCGCAACAGGCCGACCGTCGTGCCGATCTGGGCCAAGGCCCGGAGGATAATCGCCGCGTCGTGGTCGTGGACCCCTTTGACGTATCCTTCGCTGTATCGGGGCCCCATGAATCGCTGGACCGGGCCGGCGAGATCTTCATCGCCGGCGGCCGCCAACTGTTGGATCTCGGGAACTCCGTCGGATCCGGCCGACGTCAAGATCTGATAGGCCAGGTACTCACCCCGGTACACCTCGGCGTTTTCGGAAACGACCTCCTGCGACCAGACGTCGCGCGTGGCGAGGAATTCCGGATCGGCGATCTGCTGGAAGAAGTTCGTGCCCGTCAGATGGTAATACATCTGGCCGTCGCGGACCACGGTCGTCAGATCGAGCGCCTGGTTGTTGACCGAGAAGCGGTCCTTGCCCAGACGGATGACGGAATCGCCCTCTTCGTATAGTTCCTGGCGGTCCTTGAGCTGGCGGACGGCGTCTTCGCGGATCGTCTTCAGGCGGCTTTGGATGTCGTCGACCTTGACCGAATCGCCCAACTCGGCCAGATCGTCGACCAGATCGCGCACCTTCTCGATCATCAGATCGGAGGCGAAGTAGCCGTGAATCTCGTTGACCGTGGTGAAGGCGTCGACCCGAGCCTTGATCCCCTTGAGAATACGATCGGCGGCGGCGGCCAGGGCGGTGACCCGTTTGTTGCGCGCTTCGATAAGCTGCAACTTGCGGGTCTCGAAGGCGTTGTAAACTTCCTCGCGTTTCTCGGTCAACTGGCCGACGAACTCGTCGAACTCGGCGAACCGGCCCTCGAGTTCCTCGATCTGGATCATCATCTTGGTGAGAAACTCTTCACACCGCTCGGGCGTGTCGCAGACGTCGAGGTAGTTGACCACGCTCTGGTTGAGCAGCTTGATTTGCGAGTTGAACTCGGCAACGCCCTCGGTGCGCATCAGATCGCGCATCTTCGTCTTCAACCCGGCCCGGACCTGGTTGAGCTTCGAGAAGACGTCCGAGATGGCGTCGATGATGGCGGTGCGCTGGGTGGCGTCGTCGATCTTCAGGTTGCTGACGATCTCGATGAGCATCTCCAGCTCGCTGGCGCTGGTCGATACGCGTTCTTTCAACTGCCGCGCGTCGGCCACCTTCTCCAGCGGATCGATCGCCGCGAGTTGCTCGGCCACGGCCGCTTCATAAGGTTGCAGCGCACGGGGATCGAGCAGGAACTCGACGCAACGGTTGGCCACCCGATCGGCGTGGGTCTGAATCTCCGCCTCCAGCGACTCGACCTTCGCGGAATCGACATAACGCAGATCGCGCAGGCCGATAATATCGCCGCGCAGGCCGCGTAAGTCGACCAGCGAGGCGACGAAATCGCCGATCACCGCGAACCGCCGGGAATGGATCTCGCTGGCGACCTCCCGAGCCCGGGCAACGACCTTGCTGGTCTGCTGGGTCGTGTTTCGCCGCACGGCCACGACCTTCTCGAACTCACTGATCGCCGCCTCCGCCGCCTCCTTGACCCGTTGGAGCACCTCGCGAGGATTGAAGGCATCGGCATGATCGAGCCAATAATAGGCGTCGAGCATGTCGCCCACCTTTTTCGCCAGGTCGACGAAGAGGTTGGCGTACGTGTCTTCCTTGGCGATCAGGCCCAGCACCTCGTGGCACTCGGCCATGCCGCGGACGATGTCCTGATTGCCAACGCGGTAGAGGAAAGAATCGACCGCGGTGGGCGGCTCGTAATCCTGACCCACGTAAGGCGTCTGCCAGATCTGCAGCGCGTGGTGCCGCTGCGGCTCGTCCTGGGCCTTGAAGTAGACCATCTGTCCGTTGGCAAAAAACGAATAGCCGCTACAGATAATCGGCGTCTCGACCTTCTGCTCGATCAGATTGTAGGGCAGCAGGATATAGAGGCCCGAGCGGCGGTTGTAAAAGACGTAGAGGAAATCTTCGCCGTTGGGCGATTGCAGCCGCCGCGCGAAAATCATCTCCAGCGCACTGGTCTCGAACGTCTTGCACTCGCCCGTCTGGAGAAAATAGCCGTTGGAGAAGATCAGCCCGTGGTCGCCGGGAAGCAACACGCACGCCTTTTCGATCGTGTCCAGCCGCCGTGCCTGTTGAGTCTTCTCGCTGTAGACGAAATAGCGATACTTCTCTTCCTGGTAGGGGCGAATTTTCAGCAGGATCAGGTTGCCGACGATGGCGTAGAAGATTTCGGCGTCGTCGAGCGTTTGGTCGGGATTGTCGACGTCCTCGGCATAAATGCCTCCGCCAGTGTCGGTGTTGTCTTCGATCTTGATCGTCAGATCGCCGCCGACCGTCTCGACGAACAGCCGGTCCTCGATCGACACATGGGGGAACTCGCCCTTCGAGTGCATGTCGCGGCGCGTGCGAGTCCACTCGAAATCGTGCTGCGGCGGAAAGCGATACTCGTGGTCGCTACGGGCGTCGATGTAACGCAGCCGGTCGCCTTCGAGCAGCCATTTGAACGTCTTCACGTCGCGCGGGTCGTCGCTGATGCGGAAGACCATGAATAAATGCGGGCCGATGACCGCGAACTTGGCGAACACGGCCTTCTTGTAGTAGCGAAGCAACTCGCGGAAGTCGCGGTGAAAGTTCTCGTCGGCGATCAGGTCCAGCGGTTGCTCGGAGAACGTGTGATCGTGGAATCGGTAGATCGCGAAGACGTCGCCCAGCGCCATCTCCGTCTTCAATCCGATGTGGACCTTGTAGCCGAAGAGGAAGCAGTCGCCCACCGGCGTCATGTCGCGGGCGGTACAGTTGTTGGCCGTGCTGATCCGCTCGGTGGCCAGCAGCACGGTGTCGATCGCCCCGAAGACGTCCTTGCGCGCCGCGTTGAGCTTCTCCAGCCGCGTGCGCAACTCCTTGCCGGCGGCCGCCAGCCGGTTGCGGATGACCTCATAGACGCCATGCTCCAGCGACTCGGCGGGAGGCGTCTCTTGCGGTGCGTCGGCGGTTGTTTCCGTTTCGGCCATGAAACCTTTCGCGAGGTATCGCTGTTTCTAGTCCCTTGTGACCTGTGATGGTGTCGATTGGGTGCCTGGGGTCGAGGCGTGAGGAACGAACGCCGAGCCCCCAGTGATTCTCCGACTGGGGGCTCGCTGCTCGTCCCTCGCATCTCGACCCCAG
>JABMRP010000525.1 GCA_013202535.1 Planctomycetota bacterium | reverse complement strand
AGGCTCTGCTCCATACTGCTCGATATATCGACGAGCAACTGGATGGCAACGCCCTCTCGGGTCTGCTGGCCAACCTGTCGTTCCATCTGTGGCCCGGCGCAGGCAGCGATCAACAACCCGATAGCGGCTGCCGACATGTAACGAAGTCGGCGAAGCCACCGAAGTCTGCCCGAGGGCGGGACATTTCGCCACACGGCCAATCCCGAAACGGTGATCGCCGCCAGAGGCCGCCGGCGCAATGCCCCCAGAGCCAGCGGCAGCATCAGTAGAATCCAAGGATATGCAAAAGTCATGGGCCGGGATCGCCAGCGGTAATGGTTACTTCAGGGAACAGCAGCTTTCGCCCCCTCGTCTCGACCGATAGTTTGTCGATCTTGACCAACCCCGGTTCGAGAGCCTGCCAAACGACGACTCGCCGGTACACGATGACGCCCTCTGGAGTTCGCCGCACGGGCAGTTTCTCGACCGCCCGCAATTTCAACGACGGATCGCCGGGGACATGCAAGCGGACGCGCGCCGCCGAATCGGCTCGTATGGTCAATTCCAACCGCATCGGTTCACCCGGCACAACTTGAAACGTGCGGGGTGTGCATTCCAGACGCACATTCTCCTGGGCCGCCGTTGCAGGTGCGAAGATGGCCGTCAGTATCAACAGGACAAGCAAGCAGTGGCACGCCCGTTTTCTCAACGGGCACCAACTAACCTCCAGTTTCATCAGCGGTCCTCCGGAGGCGGTGACGGAAAAACCGGGCCAGTTCCTCCGCGCAGTCGCTGCGGGTGTCGAGTTCCAGAAGATCGGCTCGGACCGCCGTGAACTCCTCTCGCAAACGGGTACGCCGGGCGTCGAACGCGCGTCTGCAGATGTCGCGACCCGTGAAGCCGAAGTCGGCGACAAGTTCCTCGCCCGTCTCCGAATCACGGACGGCCGCCAGCCCGCACGGCGGCGGCTCGATCTCACTCTCGGTGTTGACGGCAACCCCCACGAGATCATGACGAAACGCCACCGCCCCGAGTTGTTCGCGATCCATGTCGAACAGAAAATCGGAGAGCATCAAGACCAGGACTCTTCGCTGCGTCATATGGAGAATCGCGTCGAGAGCCGGCGCGGGATCGCTACCGGAGTTACGGGGCTGGACAGCCAAAAGATCGGTCAACAGACGCAACGCGTGCTGCCGGCCTTTGCGCGGTTGGAGGATCTGCTCCACACGGTCGCTGCAGAGGATCATTCCGACCCGGTCATGGTTGTGTATGGCGGAAAAAGTGAGCAGTGCCGCCAACTCGTTCATCGTATCCCATTTAGTGCGGCCCTTTTGGGTGTGGCCCTGCGCCGTAATCCGACAGGAGGCCGAGGCGTCGACGACCAGCCAGACGGCCAGTTCGCGTTCCTCGACGTAGCGTTTGATATGCGGATGACCGGTGCGGGCAGTCACGTTCCAGTCGATGCTGCGGACTTCATCTCCGGGATGGTAGGAGCGGATCTCATCGAAATCCATCCCCCGGCCTTTGAAGACGCTCCGGTACTCGCCGGCCAGCAGGTGTTCAACCGGGTACCGGGTGCGCAGTTGGAGTTGGCGCAGGCGCTGGTCAATCGAGTGCGGTGGCATGGGGCGCTCCGAGGTCGTTGATCGGCACGCGCTCGACGATGCGGTCCAGCAACGCGTCGGAATTCAATCCTTCCGCCTCCGCTCGATAACTGATCGCAATTCTGTGCCGTACAACGTCGTGCAACATCGCTTTCACATCGTCGGGCACCACGTAATCCCGTTGGCGCACCAGCGCATGGCCGCGCGCTGCAAGTGCGAGATAAATGCTGGCACGAGGCGAGGCCCCAAACCGGATCAGCGGAGCCAATTCATCGAGTCCGCAGGTGGCCGGATTCCGAGTCGCCCCAACCAGACGTAGGATGTATAGCTCGATTTTTTCGTCGAGATGCACCGCGTCCAGCGTCTGGCGCATGGCCAACACGTCGTCGAGCGTCGCCACCGGTTGGACGGTCGTGACGGGATTGGTGCGTGCCACCCGTCGCATGATCTCATGCTCCTGGTCGTGCGTCGGGTATTCGATCAGCAGCTTGAACATGAACCGATCGATCTGCGCTTCCGGCAGCGAGTAGGTGCCCTCCTGTTCAATGGGGTTTTGCGTGGCCAGCACCATGAAAGGCTCCGGCAGCTTGTGTGTCTGGCCGCTGAGCGTAACCTGATGCTCCTGCATCGCCTCCAGCAACGCACTTTGCACTTTGGCCGGCGAACGATTGATTTCGTCGGCAAGCACGACGTTGGCAAAAACGGGCCCCCGATGAGTTTCAAAAACGCCCGTCTCGTGCCGGTAAATCTGAGTGCCGACGAGGTCGCCCGGCAACAGGTCCGGCGTGAATTGAATGCGGCTGAAGTGGGCATTCAGTGCCTGGGCCAGCGT
>JABMRP010000524.1 GCA_013202535.1 Planctomycetota bacterium | reverse complement strand
GAACCACGATGAGGCGATGCGAATTTGGCACACGGCCGAACACAATCAGCCCGATTTCCGAGCCGGTTCGCTGGGCCTCGTTGCCGATCGGGCCCACGAGGCGACCGGGGCGAACCTGCCGGTCGCGTTCGTCGGGCCGATTGCCCGGCCTTTTGCCCTCAACGCGGAAAGAGCCGTTGTGCCCACAATCCGCTCGGCCGACGATCTGGTGATGCGTTCGATGTCTGATGGCTCGGCCGAAGTTTCCGCTACGAGTGCCGATGACCGGCTGTTGGGCTTCCTGCAAGACTCGACGCGGAAAGCCCGTGCCGCCAGTCGGCGAGTGGAAGCGGCCGTTAGCGCGTCGTCCGGCAGCGGCGACTACCCCCGACTGCCGCTTGCCGGGGAGCTTCGCACGGTTGCCCAACTCATCCTCGCCGATCTGGGCATCCGCGTCTTCTTCACCGAACTGGGCGGCGGCGGGATCGGCGGATTCGACAACCACGCCAACCAGATGGGCAACCATTGCGCCATGCTCGACCAGTTGTCCGAGTCGGTCGCGGCGTTTGTCGACGACTTGCGACGGGAGAAATTGGCCGATCGGGTGCTGCTGATGACCTTCTCGGAATTCGGCCGTACGGTGGCGGAAAACGGCCGCCGCGGTACGGGGCACGGAGCGGCGGGGCCGGTCTTTCTGGCCGGCGGCCGCATCAAGGGCGGTCTCTTCGGTTCGCACCCCAGTCTCACCGATCTGGACAACGGCGCGATGAAACCCGAGGCCGACTTCCGCCAACTCTACGCCACCATGCTCGATGGCTGGCTCGGCTTGGACAGCCGCGCGGTACTCACCGGACCGCGGGAGCCGCTCGACGTGCTGGACGGGTGATCTGCCGTAGCTACCGTCGCCAGACGGTGGGATGCGGCTCGGCCCACGGTCTGGCGACCGTAGCTACCCGGAAATCTTTACCTGTGGACCGAATTGCCAAACTGCATTTTGAGTGCTTGACTTTCCCCCGGCCTTCGGACTAGGATCAGTCCGGCGCGGAAACTTGCCCGCGTGACTGCGGCCCGGCAACCGGGGGTGAGCGATGGCGTTTTTCCAGATTCGGGGGATCGATAGGAGTGGCGCTGACCCGCAATGCGGTGTGGCCTTGGGGTCGGAAGCGACGGGGCTTCGGCTCCCCCGGGACTGCACCTTCCTGCCGCTTTCGGTGGGCCAGCTTCTGTTGTCCCGGGATCACGCCGTTTTCTGTCGGGTGCCCTCCGATGAAGTGGCGGCGCTGCGTGATTTCCTCTCGGGACGCGGCCGCCCCGACCGGCTCAGCCCGAATCTGAGGGGCGACCTCGACCGCCACGGCTTCTTCGGTCCGCCGCGTCCGGCCCAGCCCGATACGCCGTCGGTCCAGCTTCAACTGACCAACGCCTGCAATCTGGCCTGCCGCTACTGCTGTACGAACTCCGGGAAGCCGCGCACCGAGGAGGTTTGCTACCGGCGGATGCTTCGACTCGTGCAACAGATCCCCGACGTGTTGGGCACGGAGACGAACGTGGCGTTGTTGGGCGGTGAGCCGTTGCTGGTTCCCTGGGCCCTCGATCTGGCCGAGAACGTTATCGCGCTGGGACTGGACCTGACGATCTTCACCAACGGCATCCCGCTCTCCGACCGGGAACTAGCCAGACGGACGGCTGCGCTGGTGGCCCAAGGGGCCCAGGTTCGGGTCAGTCTGGCCGGGCCGTCGATGGCAATTTGTGACGACGTATCCGGCTCGATCCGTTTCGAGGCGGCCTTGTCGGGCTTGCGGCAACTGGCGGCCTGCGGCGGTCGTGCGACCGTGGATCTGATGCTGATTCCTCAATACATCGACTCGATCACCAGCGAGTTGCCCATGCTGCGTGAGCAACTGCCCGACAATACGCCCGTTGCCCTGGGCGTGCTCTATGCAAGCGGCCGCGAGACCGGAGAACACCTTTTCCGCAGCCACGCCGATCTGGAGACGGCGCTGGATCGCGTTGCCTTCGAGGCCGGGGAGACGATCTCCGCCTCGCGCACCAGCCCCGTCACATACCGCCGTGAAGGATGCGGCTGTGCCCTGGGGCAACACGTTCACGTTCGTAGTGACGGATCGCTGTTCAATTGCTTCAAGATGGAAGAGCGCGTCGGCGACCTCGACACGACGGGATTTTCCGCGGCCGCCCGGTCGATCCGTGACAATCCACACCGCGCCGCGGATCTGCCGGTCTGTGCCGACTGCCCTTTGGCCACGCTCTGCGGTGCGGGCTGCCGGTCGGACAACCTGCTCTACACGGGCGATGCGGACACGCCGGCGTGCGGCCCCTGGCGAGTTCGGGTCATCAGTGAGTTGTTGGCCGAGGATCGCATAACGGCTGTCGAGTGGCCGGTCGAATTTCTCCTTCGCGAGGCCCAATTGCGGGGGATCGGGGCCCCCGAGGATCTGGTCCCGCGGCTGCGGTCGCGCCATTTGATTGACGTGTAGCCCCACT
>JABMRP010000523.1 GCA_013202535.1 Planctomycetota bacterium | reverse complement strand
CGTCTATTCGACCACGATTCCGGCCGAAGACCGCCGCGTTTGTCTGATGCAGGACCCGCTTTACCGGCTCGACGTCTGCATTCAGGCCATGGGCTACACCCAATGCCCCATGACCACAAAATGCCTTGCGTCCGAGTAAGGCGCCGTACACCGTCTCCTTGTGCCGGGAGGGCGACTTGAGGATTGTTCGGAGGTCGCCGTGTTTGCCGCGCCCGAGTGATGACGTGCGGGGCGCGCCGGCATCCGGAAACCGGCGGAAGGGAAAGCCGGCCCAACTTCACTTTATTCGACAGTCATGTTCCCCATCGCCAACGAAGAAAGCCCTGCCATGATCCGCATCACGCCGCTGTTTGTCTTGACTTCCCTCCTATTTGCCGAGCCTCTGCCCGCGGAGGCGGTGCGACCGTCGGCCGTGGTGGTTTGCTCCGCCGACGCCGGACTCCAGGAAGAGCTGGCCGCGAGGGAGATTCGACGCTATGTCTATCTGCGAACCGGCGAATTGCTGCCGATCGCGCCGACAGCGAAAGGGAACGCGATCATCGTGGCCCGGCGGGATCGGCCGATCGTCGAATCGTTCTCCCTCGGGGAACTCGGACCGCAGCAGTATGAATTGAAGACGATTTCCCAAGGTGACCGTCGCGTGGTGCTGGTCGTCGGCGGCGACGATATCGGAACGCTTTATGGCGCCTATCGTTTTCTCGAAACGCTCGGCGTGCGTTTCTATCTGCATCAGGACGTCATCCCCGACGAACAGATCGTCCTGGAACTGCCCGACGTGAACGAGACGGGCAAGCCGTTGTTTGATATGCGGGGGCTGAACTCCTGGGGCGCCCACGTCGAGGGGATCGACCTCTGGGACGCCGACGAGTACAAGGCCGTCTTCACCCAGATGGCCAAGATGCGGATGAACGCCATGAGCATCCATTCCTATCCGCAGAAAGGTGGCAGCGAACCGGCCGTCTGGGTCGGCCTGCCGCAAGATGTCGACGATCGGGGCCGCGTCTCGTTCAGCCCCACGGCCGGCTATTGGACCACCGGCCGCACGACCTGGGGCTACGATCCGCGAAAGACCGGCGCGTATCGTTTCGGCGGTTCGTTGCTGTTCGAAACCGACGACTGGGGCGCTCCGGTCATGGCCGAGCACATTCCTTGGCCCAATACGCTCCAGCAACGCAACGAAGTGTTCAACAACATGGGCGAACTGTTCCGCGAAGCCTTCACCTTCGCCCGCGCGCTGGGGATCAAGACCGCACTGGGCACCGAAGGCGGTATCAAGAATCCCGGCACGGCCTTGCAGACCAACCCCGGCGACCGGGGCGACGGCTACGGCCCACGGCTGAGCCTGAGCGAGCACGGTCCACCGATTATGGTCGGGCCCGAACTCGAGGCGCGCATGAAGGCCCTGGGAAAAAATCCCAAGGATCCGGCCGCGATCCAGGAACTCTACGAGGGCATCTTCAAGCGAATCGCCAACACCCATCCGCTGGACTACTACGTGATCTATACCATCGAAAGCTGGTATTGGGCCAGCTTCAACCAGACGATGTTTGATGCGATGGTCGAGGAATGGAATCTGGCCCTGGCCGCTTGGGAGAAGGTCAAACCGCCGTTCGGTCTGGCCACGGGCGGCTGGGTGCTCGGCCCGGACTTCGACCACGCGGCCTTCGACAAGGCGCTGCCGAAACACGTGGCGATCGGCGAAATGAGCCGCGCTTACAACGCCCCGGTCGACGAAGCCTTTGCCCGGATCGAAGGCCGCCCGAAGTGGTCGGTTCCGTGGATCGAGGAGGACTCGCCGATCCTCACGCCGCAACTCTGGGCCGGTCGAGTGCGCAAAGACGCGGCCGATGCCCTGGCCTACGGATGCACCGGCCTGATGGTCTTGCACTGGCGCACGTTGATCAACGAGCAGGCGGCCACCGCCGTGGCCCGAGCCGGCTGGGACCAAAGCGGGTGGAATCCCGAGTTCGGTAAAGAGAACCCCCAACCACCGGCCAGCACGTTCCCGGTTCCGCCGTTACCGCTCGCTGGCAGGGTGTCCGACATCGGCACCGATCGCCCCATCGCCAACACCGAGCATCCACGGCTTTATCAAACCTGCCGCTGGGACTTCCCCGGCTACGACTGGGAGGTTCCCAACGGGCGCTATCGCGTCACCCTGCGATTCTGCGAGCCGTATTTCACTGCGGCGGGGCAGCGCATATTCGACGTCACTCTGCAGGGCAAGACGGTGATCGAGAAGTTGGATCTCTTCGCCGAAGCAGGAAAAGACATCGCTTGGGACCGCTCGTTCGACGGAGTTGAAGTCACCGGCGGTCGCTTTCGCTTGGGCTTGGTTCCGCGCGTTTCGCTGCCCTGTATCATGGCAGTAGAGATCCAGGGCGACGGCTACATCCGCAAAGTCAACTGCGGCGCCGTGAAATACGAAGGCTACGAGCCCGATGAACCCGGGTACCGGCCGACGAAAAAGTTCCTTTGGGGCGAGGGCGGCTCAAGCTCTCGGCCGCAGGACGGTACAAGCTTTCGGCCGCGCGGGCTACCGGTCGACGACCTCTACGCGGACTGGGCCCTGGCCAATTTCGGCCCGGAGGTCGCCCGCGAGGCCGCCGCGGTGTTCGTCGGCATCGACAACAACATTCCGCTGCCGGCCACTTGGACCGGTGTTAAAGGCAAGGGGGCCGGCGGCCTTGCGCCCGACCTCCGCCCGTGGGATTTCGTCTCGCGGGAGTATGCGTTCGTCGACGAGTTCGCCAAGCTGCGGCCCGCCGTCCGCGGCGCCGGCAATCGCGAGCGTTTCGACTTCTGGTGCAACCAACTGCTCTACACCCGCGCCACGGCCAAAGCGTGCTGCGTCTGGGGGCAGTTCGCAGCGGCGCTGAAAGTAGCTCGCGAGGAAAAAGACCCGGCCAAGCGGAAAGCCCTGGCGGCCGAGCGAGTCCTGCCGCTTTACGTAGAATTGGTCCATTGCGTGGGCGAAGCCTACGAGCTGCTCATGGCCACGGTGACCGACATCGGCGGTATCCAAACGGTGATCAACTGGGAGGGCCACAACGGGCTGCTGGGCATCGAGACGACCGGCCGCGAGCTTACCGAAATGCTGGGCCAACCGCTGCCGCCGACGGCCGCGATTCCCACCCAATACCAGGGCCGACCGCGGCTGATCGTGCCCACGGTGCGCAGCCTGTTGGAGCAAGGCGAGGCGCTGAAGTTGAAAGTGATCGTGCTGGACAACCGGCGACCCGGTTCTCCAGGTCTTTCCGCGGATCCCACTCGGCGATCTTCTGATCCCATTCGGCAAGCAGGGCGTTTACTTCTTCCGTGTCGATCTCTTTCAGGACCGCGGTGGGGGTCCACGTTTCGACCGTCGTTCCGCCGCGAGACGCGTCGATCACACCGATGGGAACCTGCGAAGCCATGTGGATGCGGCGCGCGAAAACGTATCCGATGGCGGACAATTCGCGTGCGATTTCCGGCGTGCAGACGTCCCAGTCGCCTTTTCGGAAATGGCGGCTGGACCAACCGCTCCATTCGTGGAGCCGCGGGAAGCCCTTTTTCTCCTCAGGCCCATTCTGCGAAGGAATCGTCAGTATCCTAATTCCAGGGAAATTGGCCGATACGATCTCGAGCTGACCGTTCTCAGCCATAGGGAGCGAGGCTTCCATGTTGCTCTGACCGCCCAGGACCCAGACATCGCCCACGAGGATGTTATCCAGGGTGAGCGTCTTATCTTTCCCTTTCACCGTCATTTTTGCGCCAACGGAGTTCGCCGGCATTGCGGGGAGCGTTACTTTCCAGGCACGGTCTTTGTCGGCAGTCGTGGTCTGGGTCTGACCGGCAAAGGATACGGTTACCTTCTCGCCCGCGGCTGCCCATCCCCAGATTGGAACAGGCTTATCGCGTTGAAGCACCATGTTGGTCTGGAACAGGTTGTGGACGCAGAGCCCATCGCCGATCGCGGGGACATCGATAACGTCTTCCTTCGGCATTTCCTTTTGGTCGGCAGCAAGTGCAGTTCCCACAATCATGCTCAGAAGCAGGATGGCTAAGCAGTTTAATGATGTTTTGTTTCGCATTATTCTCTCCTCTTGTTTTGTATTGCACAAAGCTTTATCGTTCCGAGATACTCCGCAGCTCTGGGTGATCCTGGGCGGCTTCGATAGCCTTGATGGCGTCTTCGACCGCGTCAACTCGCGCGGCATTGAATTTGCCTCCGGGAAATTCCCGCCGCTCGACCGCTTCATTGAAGGAGGTAATCAGCTCTTTCAACCCCGGAAGCGCGTCCTGAGCGATTGTCCTTGAGCGGTTCCTGCTCCAGGTGCTTGCAGGCCTCCTGAATCGCCCGGGCGATGCTCTTGCGGGCATCGTCGGTGAAGGGTTTTCCGCCGACGCCCAAGATAACGTCGCCGACTTTGATCACGCCATCCGCCGGCGACTTGGCGCCAACATGCGTCACGAGGATCTGCCGACTCGCAAGCGTTGTCCGCCCCTGCCTCATATCCAAATTGCTGGCCGGGTTGTGATAGATCCAACCCCGAAGCCCGGTCGAGCCAAGGTTATAGGTGCCATGCTTCAACTCGATTCCTTTCGTTTCGCCTTTGGTCAGATCCGGCGGGTCGGGCGGCCCCCAGGCCAAGGCGGCGCGGGCCATCAAAGTGATAGCGACGAAGAGGGCGGCAAGCCACAGCGAAGTATTCTGGTTCGAGTTTCTATTGTTCATATTGTGTTGTTCTTCGTTCTATGGATCGAATTTTGCGTGTTCATTCTCACTTGCTCGCCGGAGTCTCGTCGATCCACACGGTCATGGGGCCTTTGTCCCTGTTTGTCCATGCATAGTAGGGAATCGCCGTTAAGGTGATTGGATTGTTCTGTTCATCCAGTCCCTTGGTTTGAAGGACCGTAACTCCACCGAGGAGTTCGGCTCGATGCTCGACCTGGATGTCGGCCGTTTTGGGGATTGACGTTTTGCTGAAGTCGACACCCGGATTATCGGCTGCTTCAAAGCAGTAGACGATCGGGCCGCGCATCAACGACACTTTACCGTGGTTCGCCTGGATGTTTTCGTGAGAGTAAACACGGTGTACCGGCATGGGCAGATCCAGTTCGATCGTATCGCCGGGTTTCCATTGCCGCTGCAGGTGAACATAACCGTCCTCATCGGGCGTCCCGTCCGTCTTCTCACCGTTGACCTTCAGGCTAATCGGCAGCGATTCTCTCTTCTCGAAACGATAGAGGTCACTCGGGACGGGGTGCCCAAGCGCCCAACCGGGAATCCGCGGACAGACGGCAAGTTCGGATGCCTGCGAAGGCGTGAGCGTTAACTTCACTTTGCCATCCCACGGATAATTGGTTTCTTGATTCAGGCGTACCGTCTTGCCACCATCGAGATTGACGGTGGCTTCTCCGTTGACAAAGAGGTTGACATAGAGATTGTCTTTATCTTTCGCATAGGCGAGGCCGCCGACCTGCGGGATGATTCTCGCAAGGTTCGTCGGGCAACAGGAAAGTCCAATCCAGTTGCGTCGTTCACTTCCCTTGCTCTCCAAGGGATTCTGATAGAAAAACTTGTCACCGGAAATCGCAATTCCACTGAGCATCCCGTTATAGAGAGTCAGTTCCATCACGTCGGCGTATTTGGCCTCCGCTTTGAGAAGGTTCATTCTGTGCTGCCAGAGGACACCGGCGATTGCCGCGCACGATTCGCAATAGGTGCGGTTGGGCAGCAGGTAAGGATCGCCGAAACCCTCGTCGCCGAACTGGGCCGTGCCGAGACCGCCGTTGATGTACATCTTGTGGGAAACGACATCATTCCAAATTCGCTCGACCGCCTTTTCATACTCGGGCGCATCGCTGAAACGGGCGATATCGGCCATCGCCGAGTAGACATAACCGGCACGTACGGCATGGCCGGTGGCGTCCTGTTCGATGAGCGGCTTGTGATCCTGCATCCGGCCATTGCGCCATCGCAGGCTCGCATGCCAGCGCGCCCGCCTATATTCCTCGTCGGTCTGTCCTTCAACACGCTGCGGCACGACCAACGGACCGGCGGTAAACGGCTTGCGTTCCGTGCCGTGCGCGTGTCCACGTTCGTCGAGGAAAAAGCGGCAGAGGTCGAGATACTTCTTCTCGCCCGTCGCACGATAGAGCTTGACCAGGGCGAGTTCCACCTCTTCGTGACCCGGCGCGTCATATCTTTTCCCGGGACCGAAAACGCTGTCGACGTTATCGGCAAACCGCCTGGCGGCTTCCAGAATCTTGTCCCGACCGGCCAATCGTTTGTCCTCGACGGCCATCTCGAAAAAATGCCCCGTATTGTACAACTGGTGTTCCAGTCGCATGGTGCCCCATCGCTCGAGGTCTTTGTTGACGATAAAGTAGGAAATCAGGAACCCGTCTTGTTGCTGCGCCGCCACGATGCGGTCGAGAATGCTATCGACACGCTTTTGCAGTTCGGGGTCCTTGAAATGCTGCAGCGAATACAAGGCCCCCTCGAGCGCCTTGTAAATATCCGAGTCAAAGGCATGATGCCCTCGGAGCGGGCCGTCATAGACACCGGCCGCCTTGTCGAAGTTCGTAACGTGGCCATCCGCCTCCAGGCAGTTTAGCGCATGAGGAATGGTCACCTCATGATGGGTCTTCAGACGAGGCCCCCAGAATCCTCCCTGCAGTTCTACTTTTGAATGATTTACCTCATCGAGCCCTCGCAACGGCGGTTCGTCAGCCCTTGTCGGTGATGCCGTGCAACTCAAAGCAACCGCGGCGATAATGAGTGCGGCTTGACAAGTGCGTCGTGTTTTCCAGATCATTTGTGTTCTCGCTTTTGATAATTACGGCCCGGATATGAAAATATCAAAACCGGGCAGTTATCCTAGGAGGCAAGGATCATCCCTATCTGTAAAGTCGACTATTTCTTCACTGCTGCCGACAAGAGTTTCTTCATGCCTTCCCCGAGGGCATCGCCTACCAGGAAATAGCTTTCCGCGTTTCCGCACCAGTGATGTCCGTGGCTTGTGTTGGGGGACAACTCTGCCGGTCGGGCGAAATCATGGGTGATGATAAACAGGGCGTTATCAATTCGTTCCGCTCCGAGTTTTTGTGCGTCGCGGAAATCCTGCATGCCGCTACCCGGCTTTGCCGCGCCTCCGTTACCCAATTCACCAACCACGATGGGAAGTTCCGGCGAATTGAATTCCTTGCGGATATCTTTTGCCAGATTGACCAAGTTTTCGGCATATTCGGGCACGGCCGGTTTGGTACACATGTCGTTCCAGCCCTGCATCCAGACGAAACCTCGAAGTTCATATTCTTGATCCCCGAGCGCCTTCAGCGCATCGCGAACTTCCTGAATCATTTGAGTGTAATAAGGTCCGACGTCGCCACCTGAACTTGGCGGTCGGAAGTCGACGTAGAGGCTCTTACCGCCCCAGGCTGTTTTGATCAGCAGGACAGGCTCCTCGAAGAAATCGCCCATCTCGTGGCCGAACTGGAGTTCGGGGCCAATATGGCTGCTGCGGCCATATCCGGTGTAACCGACGGTTAAGCCGCCTTTGCGAACTTCGCCTCTGACCTTGAAACTGATCTCGACATCGTCCCGGACCGCCCACTTGCCGTCGGCGTCCTTGAGGCGTTTCATTTTGTCTTTGCTTGGCGAATTCGCCATCGACCAGACGAGATTCCCCTTGCCCCCGTTGTAGTAATCGGGGTGGTCCATCGAGACCACTCCCTGGCCTTCCATGTTCGATTGGCCGGCCAGTATGAAGACCTGGACCGGCTTGGTCATGTCCGCTGCCTTGGCGGGAAGGGTCTGCAGCGTCGCGGCCAGGGCGACAACGATCAAAGATACGGTTTTGAATTGGTGGCTCTTCAACATCGTGATTTTTCTTTCTTCTAGTGTGGAATGAGACATTTTCTACGCTTCGGGCAGAAGGGGATATGGACCGATGAGGAAACAGCTACATCTCGCGGAGCGAGATGGCTACTATACCCCTACTTCGGCGCCTCCTTAGGCATCGCTGCCTTCGTCTCCGTCAGCCAGACAAACAGGCGGGCTTTCAACTCCGCTGTCTTGTCTGGCAGCTTCTTGGAGAGATCGTCGGTTTCTCCCAGGTCATCCTTCAGGTTATACAACTCGACCGATCCGTCGTCGTAGTTTTCGATCAACTTGTAGTCGCCTTGCCGAACCGCGCCGCCGAGGCGGTTGGCTTTGTGCCAGGCGTAGTTGGGGTAGTGGAAGAAGAGGGCGCGGGGTTGTAGGACGCCGCGGCCGGTGAGTAGGGGCATGAGGCTTTGGCCGTCGCAGGGGATGGTGGGATCGAGTTTCAGGCCGGCCGCTTCGAGGAGCGTGGGGTAGAAATCGGTGCTTACCACGGGGACGCTGCAGGTGGTGCCCGGTTTGATGACGCCGGGCCAGCGGACCAGCAGCGGGACGCGGATGCCGCCTTCGTAGAGGTAACCCTTGCCGAGGCGCAAGGGGCGGTTGTCGGCGACGCCCAGGTAGCCGCCGTTGTCGGAGGTGAAGACGACCAGCGTGTTTCGGGTCAGGTCGAGGCGGTCCAGCTCGGTCATCAGCCGCCCGAACGCCGAGTCCAACGCTTCGATCATCCCGGCGTAGCGCGGGTCCTTGATGCCCGGGCCTAGTCGTTTTTCGTACTTCTCGACCAGCCGCTCGGGCGCTTCCATCGGCCAATGGACCGTGTAGTGCCAGAGGCAGAGCATGAACGGATCGTCGCGATGCCCGCCGATGAAGGCCATCGCCTCGTCGACCAGCCGGTCGGGCAGATACTCGTCGTCGGTGCGGCTGGTGAGGTTGTGAATGCGATACGGAGCAAAATAGCCGGGCGGTCCGCCGTAACCGCAGCCGGCCAGATTGACGTCGAACCCCTGCTTCTCGGGATAGAACTCGGGACTGCCCGCCCCTCGGCCGCTGAGGTGCCATTTGCCCATGAAGGCGGTGGCATAGCCGGCCGCCTTGAACCGCTCGGCGAGGGTGACGTGCTCCAGGGGCCGCTCGTCGCGCGTTTCGGCGGGCAGCGGGGGCCCGTCGGCGGG
>JABMRP010000522.1 GCA_013202535.1 Planctomycetota bacterium | reverse complement strand
CCGTTTGCCTTGCCGCAGCGCTGGCCGTTCGGGGACTGTCCCGATTTTCGCGCAGCGCAGCGGAGGGAAAATGGGACTGTCCCCTTCGCGGCTCCACACTCGTGGATCATTATTCGCGCAGGGCAATGGGTTTTGCGATCTTTCGCAAGCCGCCGACCTCCCGGGCCGTGGGAACTTTCTGGATCGCACGATCGAGCGCAACGGCGGCCGGCCGAAATACATCGTGTGCGACAAGGGGACTCAATTCTGGTGTGATGATTTCAAGGACTGGTGTAAACGCCGAAATATCAAACCGCGATTCGGGGCGATTGGCCGGCACGGCAGCATTGCGGTGGTGGAACGATTCATTCGATCGGTCAAAGACGAGATGACTCGCGTGACCGTAGTCAAGGCGCGTCGCCAGGAGTTTCGCCAGGAACTCTTTTGCTACTTCCGTTGGTACAACGTGTACCGTCCCCACAGTACGCTGGCTGGCCGCACGCCCGATGAGGTTTTCCACGGCCGACGGGCGGCCAACCGATCCCCGCGATTTGAACCCCGCCCTGACTGGCCGCGCGGGTCGCCGTGCGCGGCGCCGCGGACATTGATCAAAGGGCAGCCCGGCGTGCGGTTGGAACTTCACGTCGACTTCCTCGACGGCCGCGAGCATCTGCCGATCGTCACAGTGCGCCGGGCGGCATAGGCGGATCGGTTTTTCGATTGCAGGCCGACGAAGCGATCGGTCTGCGCCGAGGGGGAAAATCGCCGGAATTATTTCCGGAATCTTCAAGGTTTTTCACGCGACGCCACATGACACCCCACTGCGTAGTGGAGCGACAGCCCGTCTTTCGATGGACAAGAAGTTGCCACTTGTTCACCTATCAGATTCGCTGGACCAATACACCCCAAACTTCTCCGTTCCTTTTCGTTCCCTTTTTCGTTCCACCTGTCAGATTCGCTGGACCACTACAGACACCCCTTTTTTCGTCTCTAACGTCCTGGCCGTGGAAGAAATCGTCGTTCCTTCATAATCTACGAGGGGATTGGCGGATGATCGCGGCAATCTTCCCTCCAATTCCAGCCAGTTTTTTGCAGAATGACATCTTCGTACTCACATGAGACCGATACCAAAGCTCCCGCTTTGCGCAAATCTGAGACTAAGCTACATACGTGGTCGATGTACACATTCGCATTTATTGTCGTTTCCTCCAACGGTTCCACTTCGACGGTGTAGCGAGAAAAAACGAATCGCCTCTCTGAGTTAAAACGTTCGATATCGTAGTCCTTGTTGTCACGTATTCTGGCGCGCAGAAATGATGATTCGACAGAAAACCCCGCAATCTGCCCACCGACGCTCGCCGCGAACACATCTCTCAGCTCTGATTTCGTAAGGTCACATTGGACATAGAGCCGACAGTAAAGATCCAAAGGCATCACACGTTCTCCCATTAAAAACCAAAACTCAACGGAATTTGCGGACCGTTATCAAATTGTCCGCCCCGCCGAATGATTGACAGATCGACTTCGATGCCAAGATCGTTTTCAAGCTGTTCGCGGAGTCGACCCAATCTGGCTTCGCCTGCTTGAATCTTCCCGGTTTTGATTGCATGAATTCTGGTATCCATCAAGTTCGAGCCTTGATTCGGATTCGATAGTCGAGAAAGCTTTGGATCGTTAATAAAGCGGTTGAACTTATCAGGGGACACCTTTATGGCGATGTCAATGTCCGTTGCCCGCGTTGCCGTCCCGCCAGCACGACTTCCCTGAACAACAATATCGTCACCAAGTCCGAGTGCATCAGCGTGAACTCGTATTTTCGACGAAATTCGGTCGAATTGCCGAGGTGTAAGACCTTGTGGAATTCTCAGTGCATTGTTTGGGGCTCCTCCGCTATTATGCACCAGCACTTCGGTTTTGCCAACCGCGAAGGAGTGCGAGTTCCGAGCGAGTTCCGGGGACACCATACATAATTATTGTCGTCTGGGGTTCTTCGGGCCGGGTTTCTGGCGTCTGAGGACGCGGCCTAACTTCTGCTCCAGGCGTTTCTGGAAATCGTCGTCGCCCAGGGGGCGGCCGGTTGTTTCGTGCTGGCGGAACGCCTTGATCTGCTCTTCGGTGGCCGCGCTGGTCAGGAGTCGTCGCCAACGCTTCGCCAACGCCAGCAGCGGCGCGACCTTCACAAGGCAATCGTCCTTCCTCTTGATGTGCGCCGCGGCGCTGCTCCAGGGGTATTCGCTTGGTGCGGTGACCAGCCGCGCGCGGACCGGATTGAGTTCGATGTATCGAGCGGCAGCCAACAGATGGGGCTCGTCGAGCACGAACGAAGCGAAGCGACCTTGCCAAAGATGCCCGCGCCATCGCTGCCGAAAATTGATCCGTCGCGTGTAACGCCGATGCGCCTCGCCGATGGCCCGACGCAGGCCGTCGGCCGACTTGGGGACCACGATCAAATGCACGTGGTTTGGCATCAGGCAGTAGGCCCAAACGTCGACGTCGTGTTCGCCGCACCACTCGGCCATCAGGTCCAGATAGGCTTGATAGTCGTCGGCACGCAAGAATGTCTTCTGTCGACGGTTCCCCCGCTGGGTCACGTGATGGGGCATGCCCGGAACAACCACTCTTGCTAATCGCGCCATGTCAAGACCCTAGCAAAACTGCCCGCCGCAGTCAATAGTTATGTATGGTGTCCCCGGAATTATCTCCGGAATTATCTTCTGCGGCGACTACGTGGAAGCCAACGCCTGGAACGAAGGCGAGATGAAAAATGCTCGCGAGCGAGTCCAACTTCGTCAAGAGATGGACGCGATCGAGCGGCGGAGTATTGCCGAGATGATTGGCGCCGGCCAGGGATTCTGACACAAAACGTGGCCCTGACGCCGATGACCATCTGAGCTGTCACGCGGCAACCCCCACCTCCGGGGTATTGCCTTTGTCGCCCGTGGGCAAACAATACTGTCGCCGTGCGCTGTCACTATTCCAAGCGAACTCGCCGTCATATTTCGCGCGGTCAATACGCTTGCCCCTCTTG
>JABMRP010000521.1 GCA_013202535.1 Planctomycetota bacterium | reverse complement strand
TCGGAGGGGCGATCGGTCGTCGTGCTCGATCAGTCCAACCCGCTGAAATACCAGGCGATCCCCGCGGAACTGAAACGGGCCCCGCGAACCAAGAAGAGCAGCTTTGGCAACGACATCCCGGTCGCCGATGGCTGTACGGCGTTCATCGAAGATGCGTCGCATCCGGGTTTTCGCGGACTGCGCAACAAGGACTTCTTCACCTGGGGCCCGGACCATTTGGTTTTCCGCAACGCATACTTAAAGCCCACGCGCGGCGCTAAGAGTCTGGTGCAGTGCGGACCGCGGCTGGAGTACTCGGCGCTGGTCGAGGTGCCGGTGGGCAAGGGCGTTATGTATCTCAGCCAACTGGATCTCGGGGCCAAGCTGGACGTGAATCCCGTCGCACGGCACCTGCTGCTAAACCTGATCCGCGCCGGCTTGGATTACCGCCTGGAATTCGCCGATGTGGCCGCGGTTCTCAGCGACGAACCGCTGCGTCACGCGGTGGACGCGATCGGCTTGCAGTATTCGGAGGCCGCGGGCCCCCTGGCGGCGATCCAGGATGCGGCGAAGAAGATCGCGATCGTTTCCGCGACACCGGACCATCTCAAGCAATTGGCCGCCGATCCGGCCGCGCTGCAGGCTTTTTGGCAGCGAGGTGGGACCCTGGTGCTGTGCGGACTGACGCCGGAAGGGCTGGCCGATTACAACCGGATTGTCGGCGTCGATCATGTCATCCGGCCGTTCAAACGGGAACGGGTTACCTTCCCGCCGGTACGAAGTCCGCTGACCGCGGGCCTGACCGCGGGAGATATCGTCATGTTGTCCGGGCAGCGCATCTTCGGCTGGACCGCCGATGAATACGTCGCGTCGGACGTCTTCACGCATGTCGTCGACTTGCAGGACATGGCCCCTTTCGCCAAGAGCTCTTTTCCTTCCATTGACAATATCGTCAACGGATTCGTCGGGTCCGACGGCTGGCCGTTGATCATCGATTTCCCATACCCCCAAGACGGAACGCCGTACGAATTCCACCTGGACCTTCCCTCCGAAGAGACGATCGTTCAATACACGCACGATCCATCGGTCAATTACAGTCCGACAACGCGGATCGCCTTGCTGTTCGACGGAAAAGATCGCGTCGAGTTCGATCTGCACACCGGCGGCGATGCACAGACCTTCGCGATCGATCCACCCCGCCGCGCCCAGCGGGTCACCGTGCAACTGGTCGAGTGGCAACCCAACCCGAGCAAGGGGCCGAATGTCGGCATCGACAATATCGCACTGACGGTGCAACGCAGCCCGCAGTGGAAGGCGACGGTCAAGCCGATGCTGAACCTGGGCGGCTTGGTACAGTACACCAAGGGCAACGGCGGCGTGGTGCTGTGCAATCTGAATTTCTTGGACAGCGAGGCGGTGCCGATCAATCAGGCCAAGAAACGGACGATTCTGGCCGCCGTACTGCGGAATCTGAAATCGCCATTCTCCGGCGGGCGAACGGTCATCGCCGGCGGCAAACTGGCCTGCACACCGTTGGATCTTCATACCCGGGCGACCACCTACAAGGACGAACGGGGTTGGTTCGGGGATGCAAACCGGACCTTCAAGGCGCTGCCCGCCGGCCCGCATGTCTTGGCCGGCGTGCGGTACAACATCTACGAGATGCCCACGTCGCCCGTGCCCCAGGTGTTGATGCTCGGCGGCGACCGAGTTCCCGGCAATCCGCCCACGGAGATCAAGGGGATTCCCGTGGGGCAAAAGGCCGACGCGCTGTTCTTTCTGCACACGGCCCGCGTGGACCGTCGCCCCAACGACCGCCAACGGCGCGAGGGCAAACAACTGGAGATGTTCCGTTACATCGTTCATTATGCCGACGGCGGCGAGGCGGTTGTGCCCGTTATCAGCGAGAATCACATCGAGGACTATCGGCAACAAAAGCCGCAATCGTTGCCCGGTGCTCAATTGGCCTGGACGCGGCCCTATCCCAACAGCGATCTCTCGGCCGCCGCCTACGCCATGCAATGGAACAACCCGCGCCCGGACGTGGAGATAGCAAGCATCGACATGGTCTACGGCCCCGAACGCTGCGGCGTGCCCTGTCTGATTGCCGTGACCGCGGCGACCGCCCCGTGAGGTAGAACGCGGCCGGCATGTCCTGACCGCGGATTCCGGGTATAATGTAAGATCACGCCACGCGGGACCAAGCTGACACTGAATCGAAGTAGCCCTT
>JABMRP010000520.1 GCA_013202535.1 Planctomycetota bacterium | reverse complement strand
GTCTGCAACTCTGCAAGGAGGCCGTCTTCGCCTCGACCGACGACCCGCTCTACCAGCAAATGCTCGGCGCCATCCGCAACGCCCACGACCGGCTGGAGCAAGGCAAGCGGTTCGACATGCCCGGCTTTCGCCCTAACGAGCATTACATCCGCGAGATGCAGCGATTCGGGTTCATTCCCAAGGATCTCGCCCCCGACGCGCCGGTCGATCCCTACCCGGTCGATCGGGCGTACTGGGATTCCTTCCACTTCCGTCCAGAGTGATTTTCCCGCCATCCTCTCCGTCAGCCCCCGGCTCTGCCGGGGGGCGGCGTGAATCGCAACACGGCTACATCACCCCACACAGGATCCTTTCGTGCCCAAGATTCTGATCACCTCGACGTCGTTCGGCAAGCGGATCAAGGCTCCGCTGGAAGTGCTACAGGCCAAGGACTACGAACTGCGGTTCAACGATCTGGGCCGTCCTTTGCAGCCGGAAGAACTGATCGAACGGCTCGCCCGGTGCGAGGGGTGTATCGCCGGGTTGGACTACTTCACGGCCGACGTGTTCGAGGCGGTGCCCGGGCTGCGTGTTGTGGCCCGATACGGGGCGGGCGTCGATCGTGTTGATCTCGATGCGGCCGTCCGTGCCGGCGTGACGGTGACCAATACGCCGACGGCCAATAGCGATTCGGTGGCCGATCTGGCCGTCGGGCTGATGCTGGCCGTGGCGCGAACCATCCCCCTGGCCGACCGCACGGTGCGCGGGGGCCAGTGGAAGAACATGTACGGCATGTCGCTGGCCGGCAAAACGGTCGGGCTGGTCGGCTACGGCCGCATCGGCAGCCGCGTGGCCCAACGGGTCAAGGGGTTCGACTGCCCCGTGATCGTACACGATCCGTTTCTCGATGCCGAAGTGGCCCGTCGCGACGGGGTCAAGCTGGTCGCGCTGGAGGAACTGCTCGCCACGGCCGACTTCATTTCCCTGCACCTGCCGGTGACCGAAGCGACGCAAGGAATGATCGGCGCCGCGCAACTGGCCCAGATGAAGCCCAAGGCCATTCTGATCAACACGGCCCGGGGCGAGGTGGTCGACCAGGACGCACTACTGGCGGCCGTACGCGAAGGCCGCATCGGCGGCGCCGGGCTCGACGCACACGCCGAAGAGCCCCCCAACGCGGCACTCTTCGAGGGACTCGACAACATCGTGCTCACGCCCCACATGGGCGGATACACCGAAGAAGCCCTCTACAACATGGCCATGGGCTCGGTGGACAACCTGTGCGCGTTCTTCGAGGGGGAAGAGCCGCCAAACGTTGTCGTGCCGCGCGTATAGGGAAATGGTGGGCCGGTGCTTCGCTTGTCCCATCCTACATCCCTTCGACGGCCTCGGAGGGCCATCGTACAGGTCACCGCTGCTCGCGAAGGTACTGCTCGATATTCCGCGCCTCCTGGGCTTGCCATTCGAGACGTTTGTCGAGGAAACGGTTGTAGAAGGGGAGTTGGTTCTCGTTCATCGCTTCGGTGTAATCGCCCACGTAGGGGACCAACAGATCGATCCAGACGATCAGGCGGTCCAGTTCGTCGGCGGGCAGTTTTACGCCGTAGTGGTCGCCGCTACGGAGCATCTCGATGAGGTGGCTCTGCGAGGCGCCGGCGTTGTAGGGCGGCAGCATGGGCGGGGCCGATTGCGCGTTGGTCCAGTTGGCGATCTTGCGATTGGCCAGAGCGTGGTACGAATCGCTCCACTTGCGCTGGGCGCCGCCGTCGAGCGTTTGGATGCCCCGTAGACTGAACGCCGGCTTGATGCCCGCCGGCGGCGCGGGTTCGGCGGCGGGCTCCTCGGGCGGTTTCTCGGCCAGTAGCGTGGCGCCCGGCTGGGTGTCGACGATGCCGACGTCGATGAACTGGCCGCCGCCGGTCTGTCGGCACGAGACGGCCAGCGTGTTCTTGCCCGGCTTCAACGTGGCCGCCGCGCGGGCGTCGAGGGGCATCAACCCGTATTGGCTGACGTATCCGCCGGTCCCGGCCGCACGCACGCCGTTGAGATAAATCTCGACGTCCTCGTCATGATGCACCAGCAGCATCGGTCGGCCCGGCTTGGCACCCTTGGGCAGCTCGAACGTGCGACGGATCCAGATCTCGCTACTGGTCCATTGGGTACCCAAGCGGGCGCCCGGTGTGCCGTTGGTGCCGAACCCACCGGGGCCGTACGACCAGGCCCCGTCGTCGAAGTCCGGCTTGGTCCAATGGGCGTCGGGTTTCTTCAGCGTAAAACGCCATTGCACACCCTCGCAGGCCGCCAACACGGCCACCTTGGCCGGATCGTAAGGCTTCGCTTGCGGCTCGGGCGCCGACACGTAGGTCGGCGGCTTGTCCTGGTCATGGCAACTCACGCAGCGCCGATCCAGCACCGGCTGCACCTCGCGAATGAAGCTGAATCCCCTCGCCGGACCGTAAAACGGTTTCAGCGGTTGCGGTCCGGTCGACATGGCCACGCTGGCCCCGGTGACCGGCGGGGCCGTGTTCTTGTGTTCGTGGCAGCCGACGCAAGAGACCGTCTCGCCCGGCTGTAGCGAGACCCAACTTCGCATCGATTGGACCATTTGCCCCTGTTTGTCCAGCGGCTGAAAATAGACGGGCGTTCGAGCCGGGACAGTGAAACAGGCCGATCCGTCGTCGTGAACCTTGGCCGTGCCGAGCACCTTCTTCACGTCCCAGGCGCCCTGGATCGAGATGGGGGTGCTGATCATCGCCCCACCGGCCGGGCCGCTGTTGCCGTTATTGCCCACGCCGGCAGCGCGAAAATCCAAGGCCACCACGCGCAACGCCTTGATCGTGCCGCGCGGCACACCCGCCAACCCCGGACCCGCGTAGACGTTGTGTAGATAGATCGTGCCCGTGTCCTGGCGGTAGTCGACCAGACTGGGCCGCACCGGCGGCACGGGGCGGGCGGCCAGCGGAAGCGATTGGTTGCACGAGACCTTAGGGTCGGAGGCCAGCAGTTCGCGATGGCCGTCGATGGTCATGAAGTAAACGCCGAACCGGGGCGCCTTTTCCGTCTTGAACGTGACGAGAAACTCCGTCTCGCTCAAGGGATACGGATACTGAAACTGATCGCCCTGCTGCCCGTACGAATCGACGTGAACGGCCGGCGTGTCGCGAACCGGGGCAATCAACTGGGCCCCCTGATTTTCCTGCCGGCCCTTGCGCGGGTCGAGGATGCCCAACTGGCCCTTCTGCCGCGAATGATGGCCGCTGAATACGCTCACGATCTTGCCCGTGCCGGGAATCGATCGGGCGTGCAGGATCGTCGTCGGGAAGAAGGAGTTGTTGCCGTACATCTCTGTCTGGCCGGTGCCGTCGGGCTTGGCTTGGAACAACCCCTGCGGATAGATCTGCCCCCGATCGTTGTAGTCCCATCGGGTGTAGATAATTCGGCCGTCGTCGGTTACCGTCGGGTAGTTCGTATGCACCTGGTCGAAACTGAGCTGCCGAAGGTATTTGCCGTCGCCGTCGCAGGTGTACAAATTGCTCACCTCGGTCCACCAGCAGTCGACGATCTGCACGCAACGGGTCGAGTTGAAGAGAAGATCGCCGTTGGGTAGATAGATGCCCTCGTAGTCGGCAAACCCCAGTCCCTCGGTGATCTGGCGAATCTGGCCGTCGGCAAGCGACATCTCGTAGAGATGGTAATCGTCTTCGTTGAGCGATTTCTTCCAGGCGAACAGCACGCGCCGGCCGTCATAGGAAACATCGGGATCGCGGATGACGCCCGCCGGGTCGTCGACCAGCGCGCGCACTGTGCCATAAAGATCGTTCATCTCCAACACGCACAGGGCGGTGCCGGCCTGGAAATGGCGCTCCCGCTGGGCGTCCGATTGCCCTTCCGTATAGGCGTAGTGTGAGCCGCCCATGTCGTAGTGCTTGGCAAAGACGATCCGCTTCATTTTCTCCCGATGCGGGGCGAACCGCGCCGCCCGACGAGTCTCGCAGGCGGCCAAGTACAACTCGGCCCAACGGGCGTCGGTGCCGGGCGTTTTCGACTTGATCAGGGCGTCGCGCTGCGAAACCAACTTGCCGTCGGCCGATCCCAGCGACTCGACCACCCGCCCGATCGCTTCGATCCGCTTCGCCGCGTCGCCGTCCTGCAGGCCGTCTTGGGCAATCCAATCGGCCACGATCTCCAGTCGCTGCCGATCGTCGGGCGATTGGTGGAGTGCCGCGGCAACCGCTTCGGCGGGATCGGTGCCGAACCCGGTCACCAGCGACTCGGGCCATGGGGAGCCTTCCGCCACGTTGCCGGGAAACGCTCCGCCGAGTACACACGACGCCGCAAGACACACCACGACCGCCAATTGCCGCATCATCCTGGATCTCCTTGTGTTTTTCCAGCGCGAGTCCACCGCATTATGCGGACCATGCCACCTGGCGTCAAATCCGGTTTGATCCGGGGCATCGCTTGACGATCCGCCCACCCTTTCCTATAAGTGAGGGACTAACAGCCCGTTGAAATTGTAACCCGAAGCGTGAGCGAGGAAGATTAGAGGTCAAATTCCTCGCAATTCCAGTCCCTCGCTTACGCTTCGGGTTATGATTATGTGTTTTTCAACGGGCTGCTGACCGGCAGAAACTTTTTCGCACAAAGGGAGTTGATGGCATGGCCGTACCTGGAACAACCGGCAAAGTCCTCATGGTCGATCTGGGCACGGGGCAAATCTCCGTCGAAACGCCCGAGGATGACCTCTACCTCAGGTATCTCGGGGGGTACGGTCTTGGCGCCTACTATCTCTACAAACTCCAGAAGCCGGGCGTTGATCCGCTGGGTGCGGAGGCTCATCTCGGCTTTTTCACCGGCTTGCTGACCGGCGGGCCGGCGGTGACGGGCAATCGCTACGTCGTGGTGGGGAAGAGCCCCAAGACGGGTACGTGGGGTGACGCTAACTCGGGGGGTACCTTCGGGCCGGCGATGAAGTTGGCCGGTTTCGACGGCGTGATCTTTTGCGGAATTAGCGAAAAGCCCGTCCTCCTGGTGCTGGAAGGCGGGCAGGCAAAGCTGGTTGGTGCCGACGATTGGTGGGGACTGGATTGCGACGCCACGGAAGACAAGACCAAAGCGACCTACGGCCCCAAGGCCCGATCGGCCAGCATTGGCCCCGCCGGCGAGCGGCAATCGCTGCTTTCGTGCATTATTAACGACAAGGGTCGAGCCGCGGGGCGCAGCGGGCTGGGCGCCGTGATGGGCTCCAAGCGGCTCAAGGCGATCGTGGCCGTCGGCGGCGAACCGGTTGCCGTGGCCGATGCCGACGGCCTGAAGGCGGCAGTCAAGCGACACCGCGACGAGTTGAAGGAGACCGACGGCTACAAATTCTTCCACCAGTACGGCACCTCCGGGATGACTGCCGGCGCGACGGCCAGCGGCGATTGCCCGATTAAGAACTGGGGCGGTATTCCCGACGATTTCCCCACCGCCAATAAGATCAGCGACGACACGGTAGCGGCCCTGGAGAAGAAGAAATACGGTTGCTGGAAATGCCCCATCGCCTGTGGCGGCGAGACGGTGGTCGAGGAAGGTCCCTACAAGTCCAGCTCGCACAAGCCCGAGTACGAAACGCTCGGCGCTTTCGGCACGATGTGTCTTAACGACAACCTCGAGTCGATCAACCTATGTAACCAGATCTGCAACGATTACGGCTTGGACACGATCAGCGCCGCCTGTACGGTCGCCTTCGCCATCGAATGCTTTGAGAACGGGCTGTTGACCACCGAAGACACCGAAGGCGTGGAACTCACTTGGGGTAATCACGAGGCGATCGTCGAGGTAACGCGGCAAATCGCCGAGGGCCGTGGCTTTGGAGGCCGGGTTCTCGGCGACGGAGCCAAGGTCGGCGCCGAGCGCATCGGCAAGGGAGCCGAGCAATACGCCATCCACATCCAAGGCGAAGAGATCCCCATGCACGACCCCCGGCTCAATCCCGGACTGGCCACCAGCTACAAGATGGATGCCACGCCCGGCCGGCACACGCAGATGGGTTCCTGGACGGTCGAAGCTTCGTTTACCCCCCCGGGGTTGTGGACCGAGGAGTTTGACAAGTACGCCTACACGGGCAAGGCCGAAGCCCATCGCGTGCTCAGCAGCCACCACCATGCCTCGTCCTCGGCCGGACTGTGCATGTTCGCGTGGTGCAACATGCCGCCGGAGGTGCTTGCCGATGCCCTTTCGCTGACCACCGGCACACCGTATTCGCTGGACGACATCCAGAAGATCGGCGCCCGGATCGCCACCCTGCGGATCGGGTTCAATCTCCGGGAAGGCGTCCGGAACATCGATTTCGCCGTACCCGGTCGGCTCATCGGGTCGCCGCCTCTGGAAGGTGGTCCGCTGAAAGGCGTTACGGTCGACATCGACACGCAAATTCGAGAGTACAACGAAGTGATGGGTTGGGACCCCGAGACCGGGGTTCCCCGCAGGCAAACGCTGCTGGATCTCGACCTCGATTTCGTTGCTGCCGACCTGGAGGGGTAGTACGAACAATTATGCTTGACATAAGCGGTACTTATGATAAGATCCGCTTATGAACATCGATACTCTGCGGATCTTTTGTGATGTAGTCCAGCACCATAGCTTCTCGCGCGGCGCGGCGGCCAACGACGTGAGCCAGTCGGCGGCCACACAGTCGGTGCATCGCATGGAACGTTTCTTCGGCGTGCAGTTGGTCGATCGCTCCAAACGGCCGTTCATTCTGACGCCCGAGGGGCAGGTTTGCTACGAGGGATATCGCGACGTGCTGGAACGGTACGACGCGGTCGACGTGCGGGTGCGGTCGTTGCGCAAGGAGATCACGGGTCTGGTGCGGGTGGCGGCCATTTATTCGATCGGGCTGCACGACATGGGCCGCTGCATGCAGCGATTCATGCGCGACTACCCCCGGGCGAAAGTCCGGCTGGAATTTCTCCGGCCCAACAAGGTCTACGATGCCGTGATCGGCGCGGAGGTCGATCTGGGCATCGTTTCCTATCCGGCGGCCAACCCCGACCTGACCGTGGTGCCGCTGCGATCGGAGAGGATGGTGGTCGTTTGCCCGCCGGGGCATCCGCTGGCCGAGCGCAAGGCGATCAGTGCCGAACATCTGCAAGACGAAAACTTCATCGGGTTCGATCGCGACCTGATTATCCGCAAGGAAATCGATCGCTACTTGCGACAGCGTTCGGTGCCGGTGAAGATGGTCATGGAGTTCGACAACATCGAAACGATCAAACAGGCCGTCGAGATCGGCTCGGGAATCAGCGTTTTGCCCGAGCCGACGATCCGCAAGGAGACAAAAGCCGGCGTGCTCGCCACGGTTCGGCTCATCGCGCCGGAACTGAAGCGTCCGATCGGCATCATCTACCGCCAGCGCAAGGCCTTTACCCCCACGGCCCTGAGATTCATCGAATTGCTTCAGTCCGAACAGGACGAACCCACCGTGGAGATGTAATGCCCGAGGCGGAAATCCCCATCACGTTTCAGCCGTCGGGCAAGACAACCCGAGTGCGTCGCGGCACGCCCCTGTTGGAGGCCGCCGCCGGCGCGGGGCTCACCCTCGATTCACCCTGCGGTGGTGAAGGCACCTGTGGCAAATGCCGCGTCCGCTTGCTTGGCACGAACGGCAAGCCGGGGCCCAGCCCGCCGGGACCCGCGGAGTTGCGGCGACTCGGCACCGAGGAAATCGACGAGGGGTTTCGGCTGGCCTGCCAGACACCCGTGGCCGAGCCGATGACCGTCGAGGTGCCCGAGAGTTCGCTGCTGGCGTCGCATTATCAGATCCTCTCGGACTGGAAAGGCCGATCGATCGACACGCGCGATCCGGCGGTGGCCAAACGATACGTCGAGATGCCCGAGCCGGCCAGGGGCGACGACCAGCCGGATCTGCTCCGGCTGCAAAACGCGTTGGGACCTTTCGACATCGACTTGGAGATGGCCCGTCTGATACCCGGCCGGCTTCGCGAGAATCAGTTTCGTGGCACGGCCGTTACCGCCGATGGGCGGCTCATCGACTTCGAGCCGGGCGACACGACGGGCCAGTGTTTTGCCGTGGCCGTCGACGTCGGTACCACGACATTGGTTGCCATGCTCGTGGATCTCAGTACGGGAGAAGAACTCGGCGTCGTCTCGCGATTGAACCCGCAGACTCGATTCGGCGACGACGTGCTCACCCGCATCCTCCATGCCCGCGAAAAATCCGACGGCCTGGCCGAACTTCACGGCATCGTGCTCGATGCGGTCAACGAGATGATCGGCGAGTTGGTCGAGCGAGGAGACGTGGCTCGGCGGCACGTTTACGAAGTCTCCTTTGCCGGCAACACGACCATGCAACAACTGCTCTGCCGCATCGATCCGCAGTTCCTCGGCGAGGTGCCCTTTGTACCCGGCGTGGGCAGGTCCCTGCGACTGGCCGCGGCCGATTTGGGTCTGGCGATCCATCCGCGTGGCGTTGGTTACGTACTACCGGTAATCGGCGGGTTTGTCGGCGGAGACACGGTCTCGGGCATGCTGGTTACGGCGATGGCCGAGGAGGAAGGGCCGAGCCTGCTGGTCGACATCGGCACCAACGGCGAGATCGTGTTGGCCGCCGAAGGAAAACTCCTGGCCGCGGCCACGGCGGCCGGTCCGGCGTTCGAGGGCGCCCGCATCGAGCATGGCATGCGCGGCGGACACGGCGCGATCGAAAAGGTGACCATTGACGACGGCCTGCATTACAGCGTCATCGGCGGTGTGAAGCCGATCGGGTTTTGCGGATCGGCGCTGATCGACGTAGCGGCCGAACTTCTGCGTCACAAGCTCATTTCGCCCGAGGGGCGCATGACCTGGCCCGTGGATCTACCCGAAGATCTGCCCGAGGACCTGCGCCAGCGCGTCGTCATTCACAACGATCATCCGGCCTTCGTTATTGCCGGGGAAACCGAAACCGGCACGGGCAAACCGATCCTTCTATCGCAGCGCGACGTGCGCCAATTGCAGTTGGCCAGCGGGGCGATTCGGGCGGGGATCGTTGTGCTCCTGCGCCGCGCGGGCCTCGAACCGGCCGACCTGCGGCGGGTGTTCGTGGCCGGCGGATTCGGCAATTTCATCCGTCGAACCAACGCCCAACGCATCGGCTTATTGCCCGAGCAGATCCCGCGCGACCGCATTCGCTACCAGGGCAACGCCTCGCTGGCCGGTGCCCGGCTGACGGCCATGTCACTTGTGGCCCGTCGTCAAGCCGAGGAACTGGCCCGGCGAACCGAGCACGTCGACCTCTCCTTCGATTATCATTTCCAAGAGTCGTTTGCCGAGGCGATGATCTTTCCGTCGGGATAATCGCCTGCTCCCTTTCAACGCCTTCGAATCTCGACGGCATTCTTCAGCGCTCGTCGCCGTCGGTTGAGCGATTGAGATTGCGCCGCGCATTTCTTGCGTAGGGTCACGAGGATTTCGCTGTCGGCGCTGGACTGGATGAGATTGTTCATTTCCGCCGGATCGGCTTCCAGATCGAACAGCATTTCGAAATCGGGGTCCCGGCTCGCAAAATCGACGTCCGGATCGTCGTAGCGCCCCTTGCCGTCGTACATTCGGATATATTTCCACTTGCCCAACCGGATACCTTCCTGAAACGGCGTATCCCGGCCGGTATAAAGGCTCTCCAGAAACAACTCCTCGCGCCACGGCACGTCTTTCCCTTCCATCAGCGGGCGCAGACTGGCGCCTTCCATGAACTCCGGAGCAGAGACACCGGCGTAATCGAGGATGGTTCGGGTGACGTCCAGGCTGGAGACCAGTTCGTCGATCTGCCGGCCCCGGTTCTGGGCGGGCAGGTTGGGGTCGTGGATGAAACAGGGGATCTTCGAGGCCAAATCGTACAACATCGCCTTGCCGCCCATGCCGTATTCACCCATCAGCAGACCATGGTCGCTGGCGAAAAGAATCACCGTGTTGTCGGCCAGATCACGGCGCTGAAGATCGTCCAGCAGTTTGCCGATGACGTGATCGAGACCGGTGATGGTTTGGTAATAGCGGACGTGATGCTCCCGGCAGGTAGGCAGCGTGTAGTCGTAGGTGTAGGTCGATGTCCGCCGGCCCTTGTCCTGGTCCATGATGAACTTGGGGATGAACCGGTACGGATCGGTTCCCGTTGCGGCGGGGATCTTTATGTCGATGTCCCGGTAGAGCGTGTCGTAAAAGGGGCTACCCCGCAGCTTAGGGTTCTCGTTGGCCGGCCGGGTCATGTTGTGCCAGCCGGGGTAATCGGGATACATGCTGGTCGTTTGCGAGCCGTGGGGAACGTTGAAACTGACCGACAGGCAAAACGGTTTGTCTCCCGGCAACTCGTCGAGAAACTTCGTCATGGCCTCGCCCATGATCGGGGTGATCACGTCTTCCTTCGCGACGTGATACGGCGTGCAACTGGGGCCTTTGAAGTCCTTGGGCAAGAACTTGGTCCATCCGTTGTGGCCCCACCAGAAATCGAACTTCTCGGCGACCTGTCCCCGGAAGGTATAGTACTCGACCCCAAACTTGCCGATAAACCCGGTGTGGTATCCGGCCTTGCGCAACAGCGCGGGGTAGGTTCGCTCCCACTGGGCTTCGGTCAATTGGTAGGAAGAGGTGAAGCCGACGCCGTGGACCCGTTCGTGCATGCCCGTGAGGTAGGAGACCCGGCTCGGAGAACAGACGGGCTCGGCGATGTAGGTGTTGCTGAATCGTACCGACTGGCCCAGTAGCCGGTCGACGTTCGGCGTTTTGACAAACGGATGGCCCATGGCGCCAAACGTGTTGTCTCGCTGGTCGTCGGTGAGCAGGAAGATGATGTTGGGCCGTGTTTGGGCCGCGACGGCCGACGACGCAATCGAGGATAGGCCCACGGCCAGGACGAGGACGAAGGGGAGGCAAATCTTGATCGTGGTCATGGTCTCGGTTCTCTCGGTTACGCTTCGACCGTAACACCCCTGCGTTGCGGCGCGGCCTTGTGCCTCGGAATCCCGTGCCTACGAAATCCAGATTGGGCTGGACCATGCCTGCTCGCCGTCGGCCTGGGTGACGCGGACGTAGTAGATGCGGCTGCCGGCGAAATCGCTGTCTTGCCAGCTTCCTGACCATCGGTCCTTGCCGCTAGTCGATTCCTTGAACGGTTCGGACCAGTTCGTTCCGTCGTAACGGCATAGAGCGATCTCGGACAAGGTGTCTGTGCCTCCGACTTCTATCTCGAAGTTCGGTTTCTCGCCCGCCCTCAACTCGAGCTGAGAGCCCATCGGGGAATCACCGCAACGGAACAGGAGCACGATACGGGCACCCGATGTTCCGTAGGTGCATCTGTTCTCCATTCCCTTGTAGAGCCCGGCACGGGTCAACTCAGCGGCATAGGTCGCCTGCAGACCGGCCGTCTGGAACTGGCAGTTTTCCCAGCCACCTTGCGGCCACCGCCTACCCGGCTCTTTGCAGAGGTGTCCCATGGTCAGACGATGCATGTCCGAGCCGGCCACCACTCCCAGGCGCAGTCCGCGTTTGAGGTTGTCTCGTAAGCGGTTCTCTCTCTTGGCCCTGTCGTGACGATGACAGGAGTAGATCTCGTCCAACCAGTGTACCGAATCGTCGATGCCTTGGGTGTAGGCGGTATGAACATGCGCGATGGTAAAGACCGGCTGTTTGAGCTCTCTGAGTATTCTCATGTACTCTTCTTCGTTGGCGGCACCGATCCGAAACTTCGGCTCATCCGGCGGATTACCAATCGCTTTCATCCGCTGCTCGCCCCATATCAGCACCGCGTCTTTCTCCGAGAGAAAATAGGCGTTGGTATGGCCCTGTTGTGCCCATTCGTACCCAGGGAACGTGACGAACTCGCCCGGCCGGTTGGCCTTGGCGGTTTCGTCGAGATAGCGTTGCCACGCCGCAGCGCAACCAAAGTACTCTGCATGGCAGGAAACGGAGCCGAAATCCAGCCCGGCGACTTTCGGTGCATAATAGAAATGCTCGTGGATATCATTCGTTCCGTCACAATCCAGCGTATGCGTGTGCATGTCTCCGAAGTAGATGCGCGCAGGCGGTTGCTTCTGGGAAACGACCAGGTAGTTGGAGAGTCCGGAGATACCCCCCTGCACGGCCCTGATTCGGAACCAGCCCGGCTCCGATCCGCGCAGGCCGTCGATGCGTTTACAGCCCCGGTCTTCTTTCTCGAACCGGACCGATTCCGGCAGGGTGAGTGATTTGTCGGCGCTCAATTGGACGTCGCCGACAAAGTCTTCCGCGGGGTTGCCGTATTGGTCAATCGCAGCCACGTTAAGGAAGAAAAGCTCGTATACTCCCTGGAGAGGCCGGCAGGTGACATGCAGAGCCACGGCGGTGTGCCCCTTGACCCTGATGCGCGGCAGATCGTCGAATTCGCCTCTGCGTATGGGGAGATCGCGGTCCAGTTCGGGCAGTTTCGAGAAGAGGAAAGGCATGAACAAGTAGCGCATGGCATAGGACGGTGCCTTCACGTCCTTCCATTGTATCTCGATTACGTCTCCTTCCCGCAGCTCTTCGCTGGCCGAGATTTCAAGGACGCCTCGCTTGCGGTCTCTCAACGCTTTGACGAAATGGGAAGGCCGGTTGTCATGTCCCTTCGGCAAGGGCTGTCCGAGCTTGACCTCCAGCTTGACACCGGCCCTGTTGCAGGTGGCGGCAAGGTGGTTGGGCTTGCCGCGGTCGGCTGACTGCCAGGGTTGTCGCTCGCGCCAGAAATGGCTGGGGAAAGTAAACTGCCAGCGGTCCATCAGTGAACCATGGACGATGCCCAGCGAATCTCCCGCCGGCAGTCCCTCCTTGCCGAGCTTGATCGTCATCGAGTAGTCACTGATCCTGTCCCGCCATCCTTCGCCGGGCGTGATCTTGACTTCGGCCCCCTCGCCCAGCAGCGAATGCTGGGCGTGGATGGGACCGGGGTCTCCGGCGATCATCGCGCCGCTGGACGCCATGGGTGGGAAGATCATCGCGCAACCGGCGACTCTAAGAACATCCCGGCGATTCACTCGATTGGTGTTTTTCATAATCCTCCCCTGCGCCGTTTCTCCCAGGTCTTCCCGAGGGCTGGGCGAATGTGTCGCTTGCTCTTTCGGGCTGCCGGTCCATCTACGGCGTGGTGATCCGCACGTCGCGGAAGAGAAACTGGCCGCCGCCGGGCACTTCGGCTTGGAGACTGATGAACCCCTTGGGTACTTGCACGCCGTCGGCCTTCCACGCTTCTTTTCCGTTGATCTCCAGGGCGGCTTTCGTGCCGGTCACGGTCAGCTTGAAACGGTTCCACTCGCCCGCTTTGATGAGCCCCGTGCTGGTGGCCGCGGGCAGACTGCCGACGTTGCCTTCCAGGCCCTTTCTCATGTTGACTTGGTAACGGGCCGGCCAGGGTCGGTTGGGCGGCACGCTGTCGTAGCGGAAGTAGATGCCCGAGTCCCAGCGGTCGTCCTTCAGCGCCTTCCACTCCAGCTCCAGCGTGAAGTCGGCGTAACGCTCCTTGGTTTGCACCAGCCCGTTGCCCGACTCGATCAGAATCGCCCCGTCTTGCACCACCGCGGTGCAGCCGATCACGTCGAAGTTGTCGAGGTTCTTTCCGTCGAATAGCGCGACGGTCTTGCCCGAGTCCTCGGCGGCGCACGCATTGGACCCGGCGAAGCCCAGTGGGGCGATGAACGTCAGGGCGGCCAGGGCCGATACGAAAAGTCGCGTTTTCATGGGATGTGTTCCTGCGGTGGGTAGGGGGGTGGAAAGCAGAGCCGTCGGCGGCTCGTCGACCATGCCATTATACGACGCCCCGCGGGACGGTGCCAGCATCGACGTCGCATGGCTTGCGTGGGACGCCCGATCGGGGTACATTCGCACCGTTGGGGCTACGCGAAACCGGCAAACACGAGGTAACGGCGGTGAATATCTTCATCGGAGAGACGATCGGTACCATGCTCCTGGTGCTGTTGGGCGACGGCGTGGTGGCCAACGTGTGTCTGGCCAAGACGAAGGGGAACAACTCGGGTTGGATCGTCATCTCGGCTGGCTGGGGATTTGCCGTGGCCGTGGCCGTGTACGTGGCCGGTTGGGCTAGCGGGGCCCACATCAACCCGGCCGTGACCGTCGGCATGGCGGCCATCGGAGAACTATGCCCCAAGGACGTGCCCGTCTATCTGGCCGGGCAGTTCTTCGGCGGTTTTCTCGGTGCCGTGTTGGTTTGGTTGGCATATCTTCCCCACTGGGCGCCCACCGACGACAAAGCAGCCAAGTTGGGCGTTTTCTGCACTGCCCCGGAGATTCGCCACACCGCCGGCAACCTGATCTGCGAGATCATCGGCACGGCCGTGTTGCTGATCGGCGTGTTGGGGATCAGCAACACCAACAACGGTCTGGCCGGCGGGATCGGGCCCTACGCCGTGGGCATCCTGGTCTTCAGCATCGGGCTTTCGTTGGGTGGTCCGACCGGTTACGCCATCAATCCGGCCCGCGATTTGGCGCCGCGTGTGGCCCATGCACTGCTACCGATCGCCGGCAAGGGCGGCTCCGATTGGTCCTACGCCTGGATACCGGTCGTCGGCCCGATCCTCGGCGCCGTGATGGGCGCGGTGCTTTACAGCGTCCTGTTTTCCGGACTGACGGCGCTGCAGACGCCTCTTTAATCCCCGGCAAGAAAGGCAATGACGGTTTGCCCCATGAGCACCACGACCATCGCCCGAATCCTTGACCAATCGGGGCCGCTGGCCTTTCCCGGCGTCTACGATGCGCTCTCGGCGAGGATCGCCGAGCGGGCCGGATTTCCGCTGGGGTTCGTGTCCGGATATTGCGTCGCGGCCACCATGCTCGGGGAGCCCGACGTCGGCCTGTTGACGCAAACCGAGATGATCCATCGGGCGCGGCACGTCTGCCGGAGCGTGAAGATTCCCATCCTGGTCGACGCCGACACGGGATACGGCAGCCCCTTGAACGTCCACCGCACCGTGAGCGAACTGATCGCCGCCGGGGCGGCCGGCTGTTTTCTCGAAGACCAGGTCTGGCCCAAGCGCTGCGGGCACATGCGGGGAAAGCGGATCGTCGACCGCGACGAATATCTCAACAAGATGCGCGCCGCGGTCGACGCGCGCGCCGGTCGCGATTTCTTCATCGTCGCCCGAACCGACGCGCTGGCCATCGAGGGAATGGACGAAGCGGTGACGCGCGTCGAGGCGGCGCGCGCATTGGGTGCCGACGCGGGGTTCGTCGAGGCGCCTCAATCCGTCGAGCAACTCGCCGAGATCGGCCGGCGTCTGCGCGGTCCGGCCGTGGCCAACATGATCGGCGGCGGGCGCACGCCCGTGCTGCCGCTGGAGGAGCTTGGCCGGCTGGGATTCCATCTCATCCTCTACCCCCTGGCCGGAATCTTCTCGGCCGCCTCCGCGCTGGAAGCGACCTGTCGCCAGTTACGCGAGACGGGCACGACCCCCGACGACGCGGCATCGCCGATGACGTTCGACCGGTTCAACGAACTGGTGGGACTCGACGAAAAGCTCGCGCTGGACGAACGGTTCTCGGGGTGAGAACTTCCCGAAGTCGGCCCGCGGCTAATGTCTCGTGACGTTGCGAACCGTCTCGGATTATGCAGCACATTTCCGCTTGTTCCGGTAGAGCAACACAACGGCTCCCAAAACGACCGCGACGATCGAGAGCAGTAGGGAACTCGGCTCGGGAACAGCCATTGTCAACACGCGGAATTGGTCGACGGCCCCGGTCTGACCCGTACCAACGAACAAGGTGAGGTCCATCGTGCGTCCGTCGGGTGAGATGACCATCAGGTCGTTCGCTTCGCCCAAGGCTCCACGATACGCCGTGGTACCGCCGTCGGACGGATAGAAAACGCTATCCAACCCCAGCAGATCATCCGTGGCATCCAACTCGCCGACGGTGAAGATTACGCCCGCGATGGGGTCATCGAAGGTGAAGGTGCCCTGGGCCGTCACGCCGCCGCTGGTGGCATTGGGGTCGAAGTGGACGAAGTGACTGGTGACGAGCGCGCCCTCGGGGATGACGGAACCATCGCTCGCGGCATTGGGCCCAATGGTCGTTCCGGCGGGGGTCAGTCTGTCCACGGCCAGATCGCTCGTCAGTCGCAACGTGCGTTCCACAAAAACCTCGATGCCGTCGATCGATTGGGTCTGATCACCGCTGACATCCGTCGGCGTCGAGGCAAACAACTTCATGTCGTCGATCCAGACGAAATCGTCCGTACCGGCGCCCTTGTAAAGTCGTAGTTGAATCTGGTTGCCGCCAAAGCCGGCCAGTTCCTCGGGCGTAATGTCGAACGAAAAGGTCTGCCAGTCGTCCGTCGCGACAAAACCGGAGGACTGGCTAACGTTGGTTGTATTGTCCGCATTCAGCAACGCCTGGAAGGCCTGGCTGAACGGCGGATCGTTGGCCGGAACGTCGTTCGCCGCGGCGCGGAGTTCGATCGTATAGGTCCGGTTCGGGTCGATCAGATGGCCGGTATTTTGGCGGACGGAAACCGCGTCGTATTTGAAACCCAGCCGCAGGGCATGGTCGCCGTTGACTCCGGCGGGAATGGTGCTCGCCCCCGTGTCGCCCGTGTCGCGGATCGCAACGCTAGTGGGCTCGCCTTCGGAGCCGCCGCCAGAAGGGGCCGTGTACCACGGAGCCGTGGCGGAATCGACGTTGTCTTGCGGGTTCGCCCCCTGACGCTCGAATCCGCTATCGCCGACCGAGAGCATGGACCGGCCACCGTCGGCGGTTGAAACGAATACGTTATCCAGGCGGACGAACTCGCTGGCGCTACTCGTCGTGTCGAGACGGACGAACAGAGCCTTGCCATCGGCCGCCGCCGGTGCGAAGCCCGTGGTATAGTTCTCCGTTTGATAGCTGCTGTTCGCTGCCGAGTTTGCGCTGGTGAAAGTCACAAGATCGGTCCGGGTTCCAGTGAGCGTGTCGTCATCCGTATAGTAAAGGGAAAGATGGACGCGGTCCGCATTGTCATCCCAGTTGGACGCGTCGCGCCACATGAATGAAGCATTGAAGGCATCGCCTGTTACCACGGTATGCCCCAGAGCCTGACCGAAGGTCCTGCCGGTGGCCAGGGCAGCATTGCGACTGCCGCCGACTCCGGAGCCCAAGTTAGACCTCGTTGCCTGCATGGTTTGCGCGCCGGTAAGGTTGGTCCAGTTCGGCATCTGGTTAAATGGCCTGGCGTCCCCGGAGCCTGTCGCATTCTGGAAGTCCCCGTCGCGCACGACCGTGTCATGCCCGCCGCCAGCCACGCCGTCGTCATAATCCATGAGGATTGTGGCCGCCGGCGACATACCCATCATTGCGGACAGAACGGTGATGGTCATAAGCCCAGTCGTCAATTGCTTTTTCACGAATAGTACCTTTGCCTCGCTCGCCAAGATTTCCCACCTGAGTTCAGTTCTGGAGCGCTTCAAGTCTCCGCATGTTAGCTATCTTGGCATCTCGACCATCCTTGTGTCCAGTAAAAAAATGATCTCCTGGCATTTTCCGGCCCGCTGCTAACGGACGCGTCGGGCGCAAGTGCCCGGGCTAAACGATCTTACGACACGACGACGTATCGATCGACGTGGGTAAAATAGAGCCCGGTCTCGGCGACGGTTTCTCCGAGCATGGCGTGCCAGGCTTCGGCATAGGTGAGAAGTTGGCCCCGGTAGTGGTCGACCAGGGCATCGAGCCGGGCGGCGTCTTGAGCGTCGGTCTTATAATCGACGATCACCCAGCCGCCGGCCTCGCAAAAGGCCAGATCGATCACCCCACGGACGATCGTGGGAACGCCCTGATGGTGGGGCGAGTCGTCGGGCAACAGCGTTTGGAAGGAGACCTCCACCAGCCGCCGCTCGGCTCGCAAGGCGCGTTGCCAGACGTCGGACCGGGTCACCGCTCGTACGGTCGCGATCACCTCGCCGGCCAGCGACGGGGCGAGCCCCTGTTCCTCCAAGGCAGTTCGGGCCAGATCGTACAGTTCGGCTTGGGGCCGGGCCATGGCCGTTTCCAGCAGCGAGTGGACGACCGTCCCCCATTCCGTGCCGTGTTCGCCGGCCGATCGCATCGGACTCGCCCCGGTCACCGAAACGGCCTTGGCCGCAACCATCGCATAACCGGGCCGCGTCGCCGCGCGCCATCGACCGCTAATCGCCTCGGCGGCCTCGGCCGGTTCCTCGTCCCTCAGGGAAGTATGTTCCAAGGGGGCGCCTTGAACCGAGGGAGTGCCCTCCAACTCGGGGCAACCGTCCAGCGCATCGGCGAAAAAGTTCCACGGGTTGCGCGGATTGCCTTTTTCTCGCTGGGTGACAACCAACTGGCTTCCCGCACGCGTGGCGGCCACGTAATGCAGCCGCAGCTTTTCGGCCTTGCTGAATTCCTCTTCCTCGGCCGCCCACGACTCCCACTCCCCGGGACAGGCCAGCAACGGCCGAGTTCGCCCCCGCGCGTCGCCCGTGATGGCCAGATACCCAAGCACGCGGTCGCCGCTGCGATCGATGTGAAGTTGGGGTGGATAGACCGTTTGTCCGGTGGGGTCGGCGAGAAAAACGATCGGCGCCTCGAGCCCTTTGGCTTGGTGTAAGTTCATAATACGGACGGGGGATTGATTGGGCGGCCGAGCGGGCAAGCCGTCGTGCGTCTCCTCGCGGTTGACGAGTTGGCCGAGATAGTCGACCAGCTCGCCGGAGGAAATTGCGTCCTGCTGCGCCGCTCGCAGAAGCTCGATCGCCCGGGCGAGGCTTCCGGCATGCACGTTTCCGGCGGCCCCGGCGGCAGCGCGGGCCGGCAACCCCAACTCGGCCGCGATCCGCTCCACCGCGGCCACCGGCGGCCCATGTCGCAGGAGCCGATCGTAGTCGCGGAGCCGGTGCCAGATTTGATCCAGCCGCTGGGCTGTTTCCGCAGGCAATCGCTCGGGCAGCGGCCGGCGAAAGTCGAATTGCCCGCCCGCTTGCCGTAAGGCGAAAAGTGTCGTATCGCTGACGCCAAACAGTTCGCTGCGCAGCGCGGCCACCAGCGCGACCGGGTTGTCGGGCTGGGTGATCGCTCGCAGACAACGGTGAAGCAGGCCCAACTCTTCGACCTCGTTGAGCACGGCCCCGCCGGTCACTTGGGCAGGAATCCCCAGGCGAGCCAGTTTCTCGGCATACGCGCCCAGGTTCCGTTTCCGCGCGGCGAGGATCAAGAAGTCGCCCGGCACGGCCAGCGGTTCCTCGCCGTCGGCTGAAGACACTGCCGCGTGAATCGCCTCGGCGATCCGTTGCGATTCGTACTCGACCGCCTCGTCGTTCTTTTTGCAACACTCGGCCGGAACATTCAGCGTGCAAACCCCCACGGGCAGTGTGCCCGGGCCGCTGGAGTGGGCCGATTCCATGGGACGCCGCTCGGGTGAGTAGGCGTTGGCCACCGCGGGAAACACTTCGTCGAACGTCCGATTGCTCCACTCGACCACGGGCCGCTGACTGCGAAAATTGGCCCAAAGGGTGATCGCCTTACCGTGACGCTCGATAATTCGCTTCACCTCGTCGTAGGTGACGATATCGGCCCGGCGAAAGCGGTAGATCGACTGCTTCGGGTCGCCCACCACGAAGAGCGAACCGGGTCGCGGCCGGCAACTTCGCCAGACCGTTTCGTCCGGATCGTCGGCCGTGAGCAGGAGCATCACTTCGGCCTGCACCGGGTCGGTATCCTGGAACTCGTCGACCAGCAGGTGCGTCAAACGGCGGGAGAAGTAGCGGCGAACCGTCGGCTTGTCGCGCAGCAGATCGGCCGACTGCAAGAGCAGATCCTGGTAGTTCAGACCGCAGGCCGCCCGTCGCCGCCGATCGTACATCTTCGTCGCCTCAGCCAACACACGTAGCACCAACGGGTATCGCTTTCGCCGCCAAAGACCGACCAACCGTTCGGCATATTGCTCGGCGAAACGGTCCCATTGCCCCAATTCGGCCAGCGCCTGCTCGCGACCGCCGGGCCACTGCTTCTGTACGATCTTCTTCTTGCCGAATTCTTCGAGAATCTCCAGCAACTCGGCCGGTCGCTGCAAGTCGGCCTGGCGAACCATCCTCGCCACACGCCGATAGGCGGGCATCAGGCGGTCGTTTCCCGGGTCCTCGGGCAATTCCGGAAGCAGGCTGCCGATATGGCGGGCGTAACTCACCAACGCTTCGGTCGCTCCTTTGAGCGACGGGAACTCGACTTCCTCGGCGGGCCAGTCGTGGACGTCCGGGTAATCGGCATATTGCAGGAACGGCTCGTGCAACTGGTCGATCTGGAGGCCCAATTCCGCCAGATCGTGCAAGACCCGATTGCCCGGATCGGCCAGCAGGCTGGTGACAAACTCGTCCCACGCTTCTTCCCGCAGCCGGGCATCGGTCGCGTCGTCCAACTCGCGAAACGCCGGATCGACCCCCGACTCGACCGGCCGCTCGCGCAGCAATCGGCCGCAAAACGAATGGATCGTACCGACAAAACATCGGGCAACGTGATCGGCCGCCTCGCGCAGCCGCTGTTGCCGCCGCCCGGTCGTTTCCCGGGACGCCGCTTCCAGGGCCACTTGGAATCGCCCCCGCAATTCGCCGGCCGCTTTGCGCGTGAAGGTAATCGCCGCCAGTGTGTCGACCGTGCAGTGCCCCTCGCCGAGCAGTTCGACCATGCGCCCGACCATGCTCGTCGTCTTTCCCGAACCGGCCGACGCCTCGACCAGCATGGTTGTCTGCAGCTCGGTGAGGATCTGTTGCCGCTCGTCCTGGTCGGGCGGCGCGGGGGCGGCAGCCGGTTGCTTCTCGCTACTCATCGGCGTTCCTCCCGCGCAATTGCCGGAACGGGTCGAGTGCCACGTTGCCCGGGTCTTCGAGCTTAGCCCGGGCGTCGGCGGTTACCCGATCGACGTCGCCGCAGATCGAGGCGTAGTCGCAGTAGTTGCAGTCGTTCACGTCGTCGGTGGCCGAAAACGCGCCGTGGCGGACGATGCTGGCCATCGTGTCGAGCACACCGCGGCCGGTGGCCAGTTGTTCGGCCGACCAGGTAATCCGGTCGCCCCGTTGTTGGGGATTGGGGAAGAAGAAGCCGAAGCGCACTGCCCGGGCGTTGGTGCCGACGACCTCGCGCAAGCGGTGGTTGACCATCGCCAGATAGACGAACGGCTGGACGACGCGTCCCTGGCGAAAGGGATCGCCCCGATCGTATTTCCAGGAGCTGCCCGTCTTGTAATCCCAGATCGCATATTCGGGCTCCGCGGAGTCGCCAAGCCGATCGACCCGATCGACGCGCCCCCGGGCTCGCAACGTGCGACCGTCGCCAAGCGCCACGGGCACCGGCTCGGGCGAGTCGAGCGGTGTGCCCGCCGCCTCGGGGCGCATTCCCAGCGACGCCTCCCAGTACATCGGCCGGCTGCCGGTGCGCTGGCAGAATTCGATCTCCTCGGTCAGAAACACACGCGCCGTTTGCTCGATGTGCCGCACTTGCGATTGGAAAACATGCTCGCTCGGCGGAGGGTAGGTCACCCGATAGGCTTCGATTTGCCGATCGACCACCGCCCGCAACACGGGCCAGTGCGCCTTGGAAAACGGCAGCGCGTCGGCCTTGGCCAACTCGCCGACGAACTGCTCGAAAACCACGTGCAGCAGATGGCCCAAAGTCAGCGGGTCGAGCCAGCGACGCGTATCGATTTCCAACTCGTCGGGCAATACGAGGTTCAGCCCGTAGTGGAAGAAGAAGGCCAGCGGGCAGCGTCCGAGGAGTTCCAGCCGGCCGCTCGACATGACGGGACCGTCGGCGGCGGTCGGGTCCAGGACATATCCGGCGCGCTCGACGTGGCCGTCGTACTCGGTCAAGGCGGTCGAGTGCCGCCGGTCGGCCGCCTCGGCGCCGCGTGCCAGGTGGGGATAATGCCGGGCCACGAGTTCCGCCGCGCCCTGCACGGGAATCGTTCCACACAGTCGCCAGAGCCACCACTGGGCATCGCTTGGGCAGGAGTCGGCCTCCGGTGGTGCGAACGATGCGGCCGCGGGCAGCCCGTCGAGCATGTCCTGCTGTGTCCCCTGGCGGTTGCCCGACACCAGCCGGTAGACCGCCAAGAGAAGCGCGCTGGGAAACTGTTCCCGATCGTCTCGCAGATTGCGCGAGGCGAAGCTCAACGTCAACCGGCCGCGCAGCCGTGCCAACATTCGGGCGAAGCCAAGCAGTTTCTCTTCCAATCGCGACGCGGCGGTCGGCAGATCGGCCGAAACGGCGCGTCGTTCGACGTCGAGCAAGAGCGGATCTTGCGATCCCGTGCCGGGAAAACGACCGTCGTCCAGCCCGACGATGCAGGTGTGGCGGCGCGCGGAGTGCCCGCCGGTCAACACACCGGCCACATGAAGGCACCCAGGTCGCGGGCCGCTACCGGAAATCCTCGCCGCACGGGGCAACTCGGCCAGCCAACTCCACACATCGAGACTCAGCGGCCCGTCGCCGTCGGCGATCCAATACTCGAGATCCTTGATCTCTTCGATCAGTCGCTGGCAGGCGAAATTGTCGGCCCGGTCGACCGTGTGTGCCAGACGCTCAAGCAACTCGCGCGCCGCGGCCAATACGTCGGTCTGTTCGGCACCCGGTTCCGGGCTGACGGCCAGCAGATCGTCGATCAACCGGCGGAGGATGCGGAGATCGTCGAGCCGGTGCTTCCATCGCCCGCGGCGAGCCGCCGACTCGTCGGCCCCTTCTTCCGAATCGACCTCTTGAGGGCTTTCCAAACGCCGCTCGATGCCGCCGATTTCGGAATCCATACGCGACACGTAACGCCGGCGGCCGAACCCGATGCCCACGGTTCGCAGCACGGAGGCCAGCCGAGCGGGTCGCGTCTCCCCCTCGGTCGATTCGGGGCAGGTCAACAGTCCGTCGCGCACGATCCTCACCAAGGTGGCTTGCGGAAAGTCTTCGGCGATCCAAGCCACCCACGCCGCGAGCAGGCGCCCGGGGCGCGAGTACCGGCAGGGAATCCCCTCGGCGAAGGTGACGGGCAGATCGTCGGCAAGGCCCGACTCGCCGCCCTCGCTGTCGCCACGCGGCATCCAACAGGCCAGGCTCTCGTAGACCAGCGGAACGAACGTCTCGGGGTCCGTATGGAGCAACTCCACGTCGTCCAGCGGGATGCCCCGGGCCAGACAGCGGCGGAGCACCTCGCGAACCTCGTTCACCTCTCCGACCGCCTGGAAGATTTCCACCGTCTTGTCGTCTTTCGGCTCCGGCGCGTCGGCCGGCCGCCCGACCCAGGGCAAGAGGTCGACGTCGGTAGAGATCTCCCGGCGGGGATCAACCGGCTCGTCGACCGGCAGCGGCTGGTGATTCTCGGCCGGCAGCGCCGCTCGGAGTCGCTCTTCGAGCGGCGAGGGCGCCAGATCACGGGGCCAGAGGACCAACAGTTGTTCATCGGTAATCGCGCCGCCGTTCTGCAACCGGCTCGTGGCGATCCGGGTCACCTCGGCATGGTCGATCAGGTTTCGTTCCCGCAATGCTTGCAGGTAGCCGTGCAGAATACGCCCGAGATCGCGGCCTTTGCCGGCCGCTTCAAAGTGTTCGGCGGTGAGGTCTTCCGGCCGCAGTCCGGCCATCCGCAGCGACTGCAACGAGCGGCAGATCGTCTCGGTCATCGCCGCACTGGGCGGCAACTGGCCGAGATACTCCAGTTCCCCCTCGTCCAGTTCCCCGCCGCGTAGCTCCCGAAGCAACCGATCGACGAGCACAAAGACGGCTCGTTGCGAGGCGGGCGACACACCGCGGCCGACCATCTCCGGCAGGGCCAGATCGATGGCCGTCGACTTGATCGTTTTCACACGCACGTTGACCGGTGAGACACCGGCGCGGGTGATCGTGTCGAGCCATTGATGGCCCACTCGCATCGACGGCGCGATCAACCATTTCTGGCAAAGGGGACGCCTGCGACACGCGTCGGCCAAGGTCTCCGTCAGGCGATTCATGCCTCCGGCCTCCCTTGCCGCGCGGCCGTGCGAGTCAAGAAGCGGGTCAGTAGAACCGACGCCAGATATACGCCCGCGGCGGCCAGCACGATCGCCGCTTCGGCACTGACCCGCGTGCCGTACACGGCCACCCGGGGCACGGTGGTGACGACCATGCACAGTCCGATCGAGCCCCAGATGATCGTTGCCAGGCGGGCGAGATGGTGCGAGGCGGTGGCCGCCGGCAGACACAGCAGGGCGATGACCAGGATGAGCCCCACGACTTGCGTCAGGCAGATGACCGTTAGCGCCACCAGACACAGAAGCGTGATATTGGTGGCTACGACGTTAATCCCCTGCAGCTCGGCCTGTTGCGGATCGAGGCAAAGCGCCAGCAGCCGTTTATGCGAGACGAGCACGACGCCGACAATGACGACGTTCAGGGCGATCATCCACCAGATCTGAGCCCAACTCACGTAGACGATGTTGCCGAATAGGTAGGACATTAACTCGGTTTGATAACCGGGCGTGAACTTGATCAGCAGAATACCCACGGCCATGCCGACGGCCCAAAACGCACCGATCAGGGTATCGAGCCGTTCGGCGGCAAATTCGTGGAACAGCCCGATCACCACCGCGGCCCCCAGCGCGGCGACCGTCGCACCGGCCATCGGGCTAAGCCAGGCGAAGCCGTCCGGAGCCCAGTGTCTCAGAAACACGGCCGCCCCGATCCCGCCGACGGCCACGTGGGCAATCGCCCCGCTCAAGAACACAATGCGCCGCGTGATCACATACGGGCCGATCACCCCGCAGGCCACGCTGGCCAGCAAGCCGGCCAGGAGCCCGGTCAGCAGAAACGGATTGTCCGCCATATCCCGAAAGAACTGCATGGTTTAGCCCCGGAACTTGTGCCCGGCGTTTTGAAGCACGGTTGTTTTTATCTCCCATCCAAGCGCCGGGCACAAGTGCCGGGG
>JABMRP010000519.1 GCA_013202535.1 Planctomycetota bacterium | reverse complement strand
TGCCGGTAAACGGCCAGATGGCGTTCGGTCAACACGACCTTTTGCCGGGTGCCCGACTCGTGGACGGACACCTCCCGGGCGGAGATTTCGAGGTCGCCCAATTGGCGGGGCATCGCCTCGGGCGGATCGCCGAATTGGACCACCGCGGGACGATATCCCCCACCCTGCAAGATGTTCAGCGCCGGCTCGAAGCCCTGGGCGTCGTAAAAGTCGCTCATCACGACCACCGGCCCGCGGCGCTGATCGCGGCGGACAAAGCGCTCGGCCGCACCGGCCAGATTCGTCGGACCGTCGCGAAGCGATAGATCCTGCAAGAAACGCAACAACCGCACCGCCCGGCTTCGACCGCGGCACGGCGCGAAATCGGCCACCAAATCGCCGACCATCGCCGAAGCCCCCACTTGCTCCAGGTCGTCCAACGCAATGTACCCCAGCGCCGCCGCAAGTTGTCGGGCGAGATCAAACTTGCTCGGCTCTCCCCCGGCCATGCTCACCGAACAGTCGATCAACAGATAGACCTGTCGGTCGACCGTGCCCTCGAAACAGCGGCTGAACAACTCGTCGTGCCGCGCGCAGGCATTCCAATCGATATAGCGGGGATCGTCGCCGGGCGAGTAGTCGCGATGGCCGGTCATTTCCGTCCCGCCGACCGGCAATCCCGTCCTCCGCCGACCGAACAGCGAAGCGCCGCGAAGCCGCCGCGATGCCAGCGCGAGCCGGTGGCAACGTTTCAGGAAAAGGTCGTCTGCCAGATTCATCGCCGGCTCTCGGTGCGGTGGAAGCGGGAAGCCAAAGTCGCCCAATCAAGCGATCGCCTTGAGCACGTCGTCGATCAGATCGTCGGTCGGCACGTTGTCGGCTTGGCCCTGGAAATTCAGGATCAGCCGGTGTCGCAAGGCGGGATGGACGACCGCGTGGAGGTCGTCGGCCGACACGGAAGGCCGCCCGGCGATCGCCGCGCGAGCCTTCGCTCCCAAGACCATCGCCTGCGCCCCCCGGGGACCCGCTCCGTATCGCACGAACTGACGGATCGACTCCGGTGCTCGATCGTGGTCCGGTTGGGTCGCCGCGACCATCGAAACAGACGCTCGAAGAAGCTCCGGTTCGATGCTCACCCGGCGAACGATCTGCTGATGTTGGGCGAACCGCTGCGTGTCGAACACCTTGCGAGTTTCCGGCACTTCCGGCCCGGTGGTGCGATGCAGGATGGCTTCGAGTTGCTCCGGTCCCGGCGGTCGAAGAGCCAACTTGAAAAAGAACCGGTCGAGTTGTGCGTCGGGCAGCGGGTATGCGCCTTCCACTTCCAACGAATTCTGGGCGGCCACCAGCAAGAACGGTTGCGGCAGATCAAACGTCTCGACCGAGACGGTGACCGACTGCGATTCCATGGCCTCCAACAGCGCCGACTGGGTCTTGGGCATCGTCCGGTTTACCTGATCGACCAGCACGATATGGGCGAACAAGGGCCCCCGCTGGAACTCGAACGTCCGCCGTCCCTGGGGTGTCTCCATGACCACATGGGTGCCGATCACGTCGGCCGGCATCAGGTCGGGCGTGCATTGGATGCGCTGGAAGGTCAGTTCCACGACATCGGCCAGCGTGCCCACGAGCAATGTTTTGCCCACGCCGGAGATGCCTTCCAGGAGGACGTGCCCACCGGCGAGCCAGGCCGTCAACAGGCCGTCGATGACCTCTTCATGGCCGACCACGACCTTGCCGATCTCGCCGCGCAACATGTCGAAGTCGGTGCGCAATTGGTCGAACGGAGGATTGCTGCCGCTGCTCATCGTGATTCCTTCTCGTGTTCCTTTGGGGATTTCCTTCTCGATGGCCGGGGCCTGTTACGCCCCCATGGCATGAACCACCGGACGGACCAAATCCCTCGCAGTATCACATCGGCTATCCGGTGGGTCAAGCACCAAGGAGGGGGCCGCGGTTTGTCCGGCACGGGTTCGCCGCGATGTCGGGCAGTCGGGTTGGCCACATTCCCCAAACCACGCCCGATTTCCTCGCTGCCGTACAATCCAGCATTTCGCATCCCCGCGGGTCGGCATTCGCTTAACCAGCCAATCGGCGTTTGGTGAGGCTCCGCGTCGGCAGACTCCGCGCGGAGGCTTGGCTTTCTCTAGTAGTCGTAATGCATTGCCACAATTACTGTTACGTCCTGGTGGTGCAGGGCTTCCGAGCAGATTGTTCGCAGGCGGATCCTGTTGATGAGTGTATTGGGTATAACTAATGCGAGGGGGTTCCGAGACGATGAGACGTTAGTGTGGGTAATATAAGCAAGATGAGGTGCGTGATTTCGTGTGGGACGCCAGGCTGCGGATATATCCAAAAAACGCTCGTTTCCCGCGAATTTGGGGGAATAAGATAGTCGTTTCCGCCGGAGTATCTGATAGAATACCGATAGGTGGGGCATGGGTGTCGTCCCGGTAGTGTTTCCGGGGGGCGGTTGTGTTACACTGATGCGGTAGTAAGGGGAAGGACGAGATTCTCTGTCCTGCCCACGAAACTCCAAGAAGGAACGGGGATCATCCCAGACTAGGCAAAGGAGAGGAACCGTGAAGAAACGACTGTCTCTGTTGGTTGGCGTGGTCACGATGCTCGGGTTGGGTGCTCTGGTAGCGTCCGGCCAACGCACGGTCAACGCACCCTGGCAAATCAACCACGTCTCCAAGCAAAGCGAGGCACCGCACGCGGCTCCGGCTGCCACACCCAAGTACCTGCACATCAAGGTCGATTACCAACTGCCGGCCGGGCAACGCAAATGGGAAGAGTTGTGCATTACCGACCGGCAGGGCGAAGTTCTGCACGAATCGTTTGGTTGGGATGAAGCCTCCAGGACGGTTATCTTTGAAGGAGATTGGGGAAGTCTCAACGGGCTGTATCTGTCGGGTCAAGGTCATCGTGTGCCGTTGTTCGGAGCGCCGCCGGTTGCCGTGCAGCGCCCGCCCGTTCGACCCCTGCCCGTGTATCGGCCGACCGAGGTACCGCGGCTCGTACATGTTCCCGCCGTCCGGCGATTGATCGACCAGGATCCCGTGTACGTAGCCCCCGGCGGTCGCACACGCACGGTTTACGTCGACCAACCCCACACCGTCTATACCCGCGAGCACCGGCCCGAGGTGGTCTACGTTCGCGAGGGCGGCCGCAGAGTCGTGCGGCACGTGGACGACGACCACGAAGTGGCCTACGTGCATCGCGACCGCGAGGTTGTGCATGTGGACGACCACGGCCACGATCACGCCGACGGCGGCGACCACGGCCACAGCCATGACAGCGGCAACGCTGGTCACAGTCATGACGACGGCGACGACCCCGGCCACGACCATGGCGATAGCGGCGATGAAGGCAGCGACGTAGAGGACGAGATCAGTGAAGCGCTGGCCTCGCTCGACGAGGATTGCGGTGAGTGTAGCGAAGGCGGCTCGGGCTCCGGAACTGGTGAAGGTTCCGGCGAAGGCTCTGGTGAGGGTTCCGGCGAAGGCGCTGGCGAGACATGCGCCGAGTGCGGCGGAACCGGCATGGGCGAACCCAAGGCATGTGCGACCTGTGGCGGTGACGGTGACGTTGCCGGCCAGTCGTGCCCCGACTGCAAGGGCGAGGGCAAAGGCCAGCCCGAGCCATGCACCTCGTGTGGTGGCGACGGCGAAGTGCCCGGCGAGTCTCCCAGCGGTGAGGGCCAAGGTGAAGGTTCGGGCGAAGCGCCCGCCGCCGAAGAAGGCTTGGGCCCCGGCGATGCGATGGCTGCCGCTCCCGGCGAAGGCCAGGGTGCCGGTCCCGGCGAAGGAAAGAGTGCCGGCGAAGGGCCATGCCCCTGCGAAGGCTCCGGCCTTGGCGAAGGCGACTGCAAGGAGTGCGAGGGGGAAGGCATGAGTCCCGGCGAAATGGGTTCCTGCGGTCCTGGCATGGGCGGCGGTCCCGGCATGGGCGGCATGGGTGGCGGCGATTGTGGTCCTGGCGGCCGAGGTCGCATGGGCTACGACGACTATGCCGGCATCGGTGAACTAATGGACGACAACTCGGGCATGAAACTCAAGCCCGATCTGGCCAAGCCAGAGCTTGACCCCGATGTCATCATGTACCTCTCGTGCGGAGAGGAAGGCGGCCCGGGCAAGGTCTATCAGGTCAACAAGCACGGTCACGTGCTGGGCGTAGTCAATCTGCCGTACACGGCCACCGGCGTGGCCATCCATCAGAACGACGGCTTGGTTTGTGCCTTGCCTCGCGACGGCGGCAAGATCTTGCGGATCGACAACCGCGGCAACGTCGAGACGATCATGGAGAACGACGAGACGCTCGTCCACCCGGTCGACGTGGGGATTGCCGATAATAGCGACACCATTGTCGTGGCCGACAACGTGGCCGACGTCTTGGCGGCCATGCCGGTCGACGGCGGAACCCCCGAGGTTTATCAGAAATTCGACCGCCAGCGATACAGCGCCCAGGACATGTCGGTTGCGGTGGGTCGCGATCGCAAGGTGTTGCTGGGCACCGACGGCGGCGAAGGCATCTATCGCTACTCGGGTAGCGACTTTGGCCAGGAGAAGGCGCCGGTGCTGGAGCGGCGCGGTGGCGTGGCCGCCGATCCGTCGACGATGAAATGGGCCGCCACGCAAGGCGACAAGATCGTCGTGATGGAGGGCAACGAAATGATCCAGGAGATTCCTCTTCCGGCGAACAAGACGGCGCATCGCCAGGGGATGTTGTCGTTCGGGCCGGCCAGCACGGTGGTGGTGGCGACGCGGCCCAAGGACGATCTGGAGGGAGACGTCTGGTTCATGCAGTTTGAAACCGAGGAAGGCAAGAGCGAAACGCAAACCCTCTTCAAGTGGGATCGCGAGCCGATCGTCGATTTCGTCGTCGGGCCGCGAATGTATTGGGAAGGCAACACGCCGGACCGCCCGCGATTGCCCTACTAAGCGTAAGCGGGAGCATTGGCCGAGCCCATTTGTTGGGTGAGCCCGTCCGATAGGTTAGGAGGAACGACTCGTGAAACGTTCCTGCGTTTTAATCGTGTTGGTGGTGTTGGGTTTGGGAGCGTCGGCTGCGCTGGGTCAGACGACCGTGCAGTTGCCTACGTACTCCTTTTCCACCACCAGCACGACGGTCTCGGTGCCCGACCGGGGGCAGGTCTTCCTGGGCGGCGTCAATCGCGCGGCCGACGGTCGCAGCGAGTTCGGCGTGCCCATGCTCGGCAAGATTCCCTACGCCGGGCGGCTTTTCGGCAACCGGGCCATCGGCAGCGAGCGCAGCGCGATGAATCATTCGGTGAAGGTCAGGATCCACGATTTCGAGTCGATGGATCCTTATCTCCAGGGCTTGCGACCTGGCGAGACGACCGGGCCGGGTCCCGCCGCGCCCGCTCGAGCGGCCGCCGTGGCGCCGGATCCCTGGGCCAAACGCCTGGCGCAGTCCGGGGAAAGCTCGGCCGGCCAAGCCGTGATGAGCGTGGCCGAAGCGAAACGTCTGGCCGGGGCGCAACAGACCGACCGCAACGCCAAGTCGCTGAACTACGCCCGTCGGGGTTGGGACGCCGAGCAGGCAGGCCGGCCGCGAGTGGCCGTGGTCTACTATCAGTCGGCCCTCAGTGATGCTTCGGGCGATTTGCGGACGAAAATTCTCGGTCGGATGGCGGCGATCGACAATGCCAAGAGGGCCTCGGCTATCGCCCAGAGCGGCCCGTAGAAGAATGCCGGACGCCTTGCAGCCAACACCGCGCCCCAGCCGCCCAACGCTATCGCCGGGTCGGACCGCCGCCAACGCCGAAGTGCAGGCGTGGATTGCCCAACTTGAGTCACAGCAGCGACACGTTACCGGACGCAATCGATACTTGGCCCTCGCCTTGGGTGTCGGCTTGCTGCTACTGATGATCGTACTCGGCGGTGTCTATCGCGCGACCACCGGCAGCTATGCGGTGATCGAAAACGTCGAGATTACGCAGTCCGAAGTCAGCCAAGGCCGGCTGACCCTCTCCTTCGACGTGACCAAGCCGGGAAAGGTCTTCTATCGTCGGACTTCCGGGGCAATTCAGACCGACTTGTTGGACTACTACGATACGACCGGTCACCAGCAGCGGGTGTGGTCGTGGGTTTACGAGCCCGGCGAGGACATTGAGGTCACGGTCAAGCATCGCCAGGGTACGTTTCCGGCCGATGGGCCGGCGAGCTTCTCCACCTTAAAGAAGGCCGACATCGTCATTCTCATCGACACCACGGGATCCATGAGCCGGACGATCGCCGAGTTGAAGGAGAAGTGTGTTCTCTTCTCCGAAAAACTGACCGACCAGGCGCTGGAACATCGTTTCGCGTTGATCGGTTTCGGCGACGTCAACGAGGGGCCCTGGTGCGACACCCACGATTTCACCGACAAGGCCGACCGGTTTCGCGAGTCGGTGATCCGGATCCGCCGATTCGACGGCGGCGACCAGGCGGAGTCGGCGCTGGAGGCGATCGACGCGGCACTGCAGCTTCCGCTGGACGAGGATGCGATTCGCCGATTCTACCTCGTGACCGACAACACGTACCACGAAGCCAGCGGGAAATCGGCCGATGATGCCGGCTCGAAGTCGGCGATGCGCGTCGAGGAGATTGTCCGCCGGCTCGACCGGAAGCGAGTCATGCTCCACGTTTTTTCCCGTCCGGAATTCGAGGAAGACTATGCCCGGCTGTTGGACGACGGCCGCATCGGACGATTTCGGGAGATCGAAGATTTTGGCCAGATGTTAAGCGAAGGGCGTGTTTTGGAGGACTGAGTGGATGAGGACCTGTCCGTACTGCCAACGCGAACTACCCCCGGACGCGACCGTCTGTCCCTATACCGCCTGCGGTCAGCGGCTCGACGGAGGTGCGACTCCCGGACCGAGCGTGCCGCCGAAGCGACCGCCTCCGATGCAACGCCCTTCGGGAGGCGTTCCGCCCGCGACCGCACCGGCATCGGTGCCACCGGCCCCGGCCGCAAGTCCAAATGCCGACGGAGGCACGGAGACTTCGCCGCCACCACTACCCCCGGAGCCACTACCCTCGGTGGCGCCTTCAACGCCGGCGCCGATCATCACCACGGCCGCCACGGTCGGACAGCCCGGCCGGGCATCGCTCGACGAGGCGGATCCCGAGCTGCGCGTCCAGGCCGACGCGATCGGCCGGCAGGTCCGCGCTGGGCGACGGCGGAGCCGCTTTTTGACTTACGGAACGGTCGCAGCCATCTGCATCGGGCTGCTCTGCTTCGGTCTCTT
>JABMRP010000518.1 GCA_013202535.1 Planctomycetota bacterium | reverse complement strand
CGCAAGGCCAAGTAACCCTCGACCGCCTCCCACCCCCGCCACAACCCCCCGTGGCACATTGAGGCCCAGGTGGGTCCAAATTCGGCGCCGCCCCCGGTCCGTTTTGGACGCCTATCTCCACACGGGGACGTGCATGAGATGAACAGTGACCTCTTCAAGTACTGGCACAAGAACAAGATGGATGTGGTCGGGGCCGGCAGCTTCGCATCCCCCGCCGAGGGTCGCCCGGAGTCGACGGCACGGCTCTTCAACCTGCTGGAGATCCAGCCGGACCACAGTTCCGTCCGCGTGCATACCCGCAAGCGAGCCAAACCAGAAGGACCCTGGGAGGGCTACTATGAGTGGCCCAACCCGGACGGCAGCGAAGGACGCGTGCCGTACTACGACATTGACTTGACCTGATGCGCGGCCGCTCAACACGGTCACTGCTAGCGGCCGCTTGCATCATCCGGCCGGCGCAGCAGCTCTATCCGGTCGAACATTGCCTCACCACCCATGGCCGTTGGAGCGATGCCGGTGAGTGTAAACGGGCCGAAGTCTTTCCACAGGTCTCGCGTTACCAGGATCCACTTCTCCGGCCGCTCTTGGGCGATTTGAACCGCGCTCCACGCGGTCGTGTTCTTACCGCTGAAATAGCGCCTGCGCGACTGGTCGGCCGAGGGCCACTGTCCATCGGCGGCCAACTCGATCATGACGCCGTCGCCGGTGCGCTGCTTCCAGGCGAAACGCAGATAGCGAAATTCGCCCGGGCCGGGATTCTCGGTGATGCGATACTGCCAGCCGGCAATCCGGGCCGAGAATCTCTGCGGCGGCGTGACGGCCAGCGACAAGCTTCCGGCGTAAGGATCCGCCCTTTCCAGACGCAACCGGCCCTCGCCCTCGGTCAGTACATCCAGGAAGCCGGCCTCGTCGTCGAACAGCACTGCCAGCGGTCCGTTCGGCGATCCCAACGACTCCCGCAGGAATCCCAACAGGTCGGCCAGATCCTGCGGCGTGACGACCTTCTCCAGATCCTGGGGCATCATCGACAAGGTCGACGCGGACATTTCGTCGATGTCCTTGCGTAAGATGGTCGTTTCCTTATTCTCTTCGGCGAGCAACGTGATGCTGGTCGCCGTCTCGGCGGCCAGTACACCGGTGAAGATTCGCCCTTCCACGGTGAGTACCGTGTACTGGTCGTATCCCACCGTGATCTGGTTACCGGGGTCGAGCATGTCGGAAAGCAGCGTCTCGTCGGCCCGGGTTTTGGCGGTCAGCAAGTCCGGGCCGACCGTGTATCCTTCATCACCCAACTTGTGGCACTTGGCACACTGCGAGTCGAATACCTTCTTCCCGCGCTGAACGTCGCGCGGCAGCCCAAGGGCCGCAGCGTACCGGGCCAGCACCTGCCGTCGATCGGGAGTTCCCGTCCCGGTGGAGAACAGTTTCTTCGCCCGCGTGGCAATCTCCGGTTTCGGATTACGGATCAGTTGCTCGCGCCGCGTGGCGTCCAAGCTGGCTCGCGGCACGACGGTCCGCTCGACGGCATCCAGCAGGATCGACAACCGATCCTGCCGAGCGAACATGGCCTCGATGACGGCGGATCGAATGCGGGGCGTGTAGCCGGCGAAACGCTCCAGCAGCAGGGATGCCGCCTCCGCATGATCGACGGTCCCCAACGCCTCGACGGTTGCCAACTGCACTTCGATCGGCTGGCGCGGATCAAGCAATTGCGCCGCCGTACTCTTGAACTCGGCCAGCGGCGCCGCGGCCAGCAAACCGACCGCCCGTGTCCGTTGGATTGGCGCCTGATTGTCGTCCAGCGCGACTCGCCGCGCATCGTCGAAGATGGCCTTCATCTCGGGGACCTGCTGCAATCGGATCAGACCGGCCGCACGGATCGCGAGCCCGCGCACGTCCGAGTCATCGCTGGCCAGCAAACGCCGCAACCCGGCCGCGGCCTTCGGCGTACCGATTCCTGTGGCGCGGCCCCGCTGGAGTCCTTCCAACAACCCCCCGAGGCAAACGATCTGACTGCGTGTCGCCACGCCAGCCGGTAACTCCGCGAGCGTCGATAAGACTTCGCTCACTTGCCGATCATCGCGTCGCGCGCCGACGATTGAAGCCAGCGGATGAAGCAGCCCACGCGCGTGGTTGGCCGGAGTGCCCTCACGCACAATGGCCGCCAGTACCCGGTCGGCCGACTCGGCGGCCGAGCTGAGAACTCCCGCCGCCAGCCAGGGATCCTCGCCGTGCTTCAGCGCCAAACGAACCAGTGCGTCGCCGGCTTCCAGCGAGTCGCTCTCGCCAAGCGACAACGCCAACTGTAAACGGACGCGGGGATGCGGATCGTCGACCATCGACAAAACGACGGGCAACAGCTCCAGATGCCGATCGAATCGCCCTTCCGCCACCCGCAGTGCGTGGACCCGTACCGCGAAGTGCGAATCCTGTAACGCGGACTTCAGCAAGTCGGGCGTAAGTGCATCGAGTCCGCTCACCGCGTAGAGTGCGTGCAGGCGGGCCTGCGGCGTCGGCCCCGTGCGGATAAGGTTCTGCAGCGCAGCGACAACCGTAGCATCCTGCCGCTGGATGATCAGCCGCTGGGCGGTCATCCGCTGCCAGTAGTTGGAATGCGAAAGATACGGCACCAACTGGTCCGTCGTCGCTTTGGCCAGATCGAGCGGTTCGGACGGAGGCGCGTCGTCGGCCACGATGCGCCAGATTCGGCCCTTGTCGGCTCCGGCGATCAACGACCGGATGTATCGTTGCTGCAAGTGCCGGGGAATGGCCGAGTAGTCCTCGATAATATCCCGGTACATGTCGACCACGTACAAAGCGCCGTCCGGACCGGTCGTCAAGTTGACCGGCCGGAACCACTGCTCGGTGGACGTGAGGAACTCGGTGTGCTGGTCGGCGTCGGGCCGCCGGGCGACGTAGCTGACGCCGTCGGACGTCAGCAGGCAACGATGAATCATATTCTGGGCGTTGTCCACACTGAAGTGGTTGCCGCGGAATTCCGCCGGAAACTGCGTGCCCTGGTAGATAGTCTGACCGCTGGCCGCCGTGAAGTAGCCGTTGGCCGTTGCCTCGGCTTGGCCATAGAAACGGACCCAGGCCGGGTCCGCGGCCCGCGCGCGACGCCACGGATCGGGTTTGCTGGTGGGGTAGACGCGCGCCGGATGTCCGTAGCCGGAGATATTCCGCGTCAGGCTCGGGGCCGCGTAGTAGGGGTTGCGAGCCAGATACCGATGCCCAATGGGAATCACGTGCATCGCATGTTGCTGGTTGGTACACAGGAATCGGTCGCCCCAATCGTTCATTGCCTGACCATAGCCAGACGTTCTCCCGCTTGCCGCCTCCAAGACTCGGCCGCCGGACTGGAAACGAAAACAGACCGACCCCAGAGCGACATCCTCGGCAAGGTGGGGCCCGCGAATCGTGCCGCCGCTGTTGGCCCCGCTGACACCGTAGATCCAGTTGTCCACTCTCCACCGCGGGTTGTTGATTCGTGTCCACAGTTCGCCGACACCAAAGCCGGTGAACAGCGTTTCGCGGACTTCCGCTTTGCCGTCGCCGTCGCGATCGGCGAGAAAGATGATGTCCGGAGCGCAAAACACGATCACTCCACCACGCGCCGGCAGCACGCCGTAACAGGGAGGCAAACGATCGGCCAGCACGGTCGACCGATCGATCCGCCCGTCGCCGTCCGAGTCCTCCAGCAACTTCACCGTTCCGTACTGTTCTCCTTCCGCCTGCTTGACCGCGTCGTCATTGGCCGCGATGCGACGCACTTGGGTATCCAACTCGCCCGTCTTGTTCAGTTCCAAGACGTCCAAATAACCCTCTAGGTTGTAGCCGTGGATTTCGCAAACGAGGATCCGGCCCCGCGCGTCGAATGCCATGGCCACGGGATCGGCCAGATGCGGCTCGCCGGCGACCAACTCGATGTGAAAGCCGACCGGCAGACGAAACAACTGCCGGCTCTCCTCCGGCGACAGTGCCCGGGGAGCGTCGCTGGCCAGTTGAACTCCCTGGCCTGTCGCCATACGAGGCGCAACGAGGGGCAGAACCGCCGACGTCATCACGACGAGGAGGATCGGGCGGACCGCAACGAGCACGGAACGCAGGAACGCGCGATGAGGATCACTGGCAATCATTCTTCGGAATTCCAGTTGTTGGGAAGGGGATCAGTCAATTCGCGTTCTCCGCGCAAGCCGGCCACAATCTTCACATCCCCGCCGTTTGCTACAAAGGCCATACAAGGTCAAGCACGATAGGAGCAATCCTGATTCCCTCGTGCTCGGCACAGAATTCACCTGCTTGTCGAGAGAGAGCCACTTCCAAGCTCTCAGTTGTGATGGGGTTTTGTGGTCGCGTCCCTGCTGTTTTGCTCCATGTACCGAGTTTTCCATTCCACCCCACCAGGTAGATGCCGTGTGTCTTGTCTGCTTTGAGCAGGTACTGGTCACCCAACTGTGTTGCCAGGGCGGTTGATATGTTCTTCTGGCGGTCATTATTGTTTGACCACTTCACCTCAATCACTACCGTTGCCGTTCCGCCGTGAAGGAGTGGTGCCACAACTTCAATGTCCGTGCGCTGCCGGAAAGAGCCCTGTCGCTCCCGGTGAAAGCTCACTTTTGTACCGTCGTCGAGTATCCGCTTTGGAAGCAGATCGGCTAGACGACACGCAACGTAGGCTTGAAGCGCCGATTCATGGCGCCGTTTCGGACCATCACGGATCTCATCGGGCAAGTAGAGCATTTCAATGTGGTTCCCCGCGTCCCGCCCAATCCTTTGAAGCAATTCTTCCAGCACATCCAGTAGATCGTCCGAGCCGCGCACAATTCGGTACGCGGCGTTTTCGAGGAGTTCGACGATCTTCTGGTAGGGCGGAGGCCGGAAATGCGACCTCTCGTCGGGCATTGGAACGGCAACGCGCGCCAATTCGCCGTGGGCCGCCGCTTCGGCTTTCGCATGTTCGTACCAGTCGGTGAGGTGCGGTTGTTCGGATATAAGCTGCTCCAGTGCTTCGCAGTTGTCCTCATCGCCGCGCCGAAAGAGTAGATGGGGGATGCCCCGCCTCAGCTCTCGTAATTCATACTCCGGCGTTACCCCTCCCCCTCGTTCTTCTGGGTCATCCTCCTGCGGAAAGGCTTCTTGTAACATGCGCGCCAGACTGAGAATGCGTTGGCAAGACCACGCCGCCGAATCGATGCGGACCCCAGTTCGATGGCTGTATAGTGAAGGCAGATCCAGCAATGCGTCCTTTCCTCGCCGTCGGAAAGTGGCCTCGATATGCGGCCATGCGATATCCAAGTCGCGTCGAACGAGCGTGTCGAGTGCAGCGCACCAAAGGGCCGTATCCGATTCCCCCTCAATGATGCGACGAACCAGTGGCAGCGTCTGGTCGGCAGAGTGAGTTGCCAGAATCCTCAGTAGTTCCGCTCGCGACACTTCATTGCCGTTCCCATTCTCGATGAGTTGGACGACGGATGACGCCAAACTCGAAGACCAGTATTCGTCCGCGAGGTTGGCGGCTGAGATCATGTGTTCAGAACCCTTTCGCAGCTCGCGTGTGATGACGTCCATCAACACATCTTCCGTTGCCGTCTTGTCAGTGTGGTGGCACGCTGCAAGCACATCATCTTGACCATCAATAGTCAGGATGAACATCGACGGCAGCCACCTCCTGATGAGTTTCGCGTTCAGCCCAAACTCGTTGCCGCGTTCTCTCAGGACGGCGCGCAAGCACCAGGCCTCGTACAGCAGTGATGAAGGGAATGTTGAGCCATCGGGCATAGGGGTTGCCTCACATTCCTCCAGTGCGGCTCGACATGCATCGAGCACCTGAGACTTGGTTGACTTGGTCAGGTCGTTCCATGTGCCGATAACATTGCTTGGCTTAGCTTGATCGTCGCCAAAGCAGATCTGTGAAAGCTGCCACATGCGATGCTGCATCGGAAGTGTGTCGTGCGATAGAAGCTGTTGCACCACATCTTGTATCCGCACTTCTTTGGCCTTTCGATCCTCCCCTTCCCGTTGTTGCTCCACTTCTCGGCGGCGCTCTTGCCGAGCATGTTTCGTGCGGCCACGATCAAAACTCTCGACGATTTCTGGCTTATGATCCCGCACAAAACGTTTTGCTCGCCGCTTCAGCGACAGGGATGTTGTCGGCAGGTGGGCCGCAACAAGAAGATCGTCCCATACACCAGCGTCCTTGTTGGCGAGCCCGGGAAGACGTTCCATCAGCCATTCCACATCCTCGAACCGCAAGATCCAGCGGTATTCGCGGAAATGATTGCCGGCTTTACGCCGCGCATTGCGGTTCAATTCCGCAAGGTAGAGCTTTCGTCTGCCATTGCGCGACTTGGCGAAGCCCGCCTGGAAATTGACTTGGAAGAGGGGCCCGCCGTGCTCGTCCCAGCTTCGCAAAGCCAGCGGTATCAGCAGTTCCAAGTCGTCGTCCCTGGGAGGCTCTTGTCGCAGAAGACACTCCAGTGCGGCCTGAAGTAGTTCATCCTCGCGTCGGTCGGCTCTTGGTCGTCTTCTTGCACGAGGCCGCCGTCGTCGGAGGATCGATGGGTGTTTCCTCTGCACCACAATTCGTGCGGCACACGGAGTGATCTGTTCCTCCAGCTCACGGACCAAAACGTGAGTAGAGTCGAAGACATCCCCTTCGGGATCCGGTGCGAATCTAACCGCCTCTTCCACGGTCCAAGAATCGGAATCCAGGTAACACCGAATAAGTGCGGAAACGATGGATTTCTCCACGGCCGTTGTCGGGTGAGCAGTTCTGACAAAATCCGCCAACTCGAGCAATTCCTGTTCCGTTGACAAGCGTAGCAGTAGCCCCCGGGCAGATTGGCGTAAGTTCTCGTTCTCGCCTGTGTCTTGCACAAGTGTTCTTGCCACCGGCAGAACTTCTCGCGACTCAGTTTTAATGGCTATCTGGATAAGGAGCTCTCGCCTCGTCGTCGATCGGGAAGTATCCTGCAATCGCTTCGCCAGCAAGCCGCCAATGCCCGCGACTTTGAGATGTTTCAGGCCTCGTTCACCCCAGAGATTCACGTTCCATTCGGTAGTGTCGGCGATCCGTTCAAGTCGGTCAACTGTCTCTGCTGCTTCCGGTAAAGTAAGCGTGGAAAGGTCGGACTGGGGCACCACGCCGCCATTCTTCTCGCAAAGCCATCCCCCAATCTCTTTCTTGTATTTGGTCGTCTTGGGCAGAAGACTAATCACTCCCCAGTGTCTCCTGGTAAGGTTCCCGTCTTGGTCGGTGATGAGTGGCTTCAGTCGAGTTAAGCTGGCGCCCCGCAACCCGAATGCGCACATCCACTCACGGATATTCTTCTGCGCGAATCGACCGCGAATGAACATCGCCGTTTCGAGGGCGTCGCGAGCAGCTTGTAGCCGCGGTTCGCCCGGCAACGGGTCGGCCTTAAGGAGTTCGGCCACACTGGGTGCGTTCGACGTTGCGCCTTCCTCTACCAAGCCGCTGAATTCTGAAAACGAGAGGATGACAGCCATCCTCGCCGCCGCTTGGAACTTGCATTCTACCTCTTCTCGTCGCACCTTCCTGGCTGCGCTCTTGCCCTTCTCCCTCAATAATTCTTTGAGTATGCCCTCCCATACTTCGATCTCGGTTAGCCCCGTCGTGTCAGTACGGCCACTGATATACTCCAGTGCAGCGGGAAGGCAACACACGCCCTGCAAACTGCGGTTGCGAATAGTCTCAAGCGTCGCGTCGAACTTCTCTTGCGCAATCATGCGGCGCGCATTCCTGAAATCCAGCGGCATCAACTCCACGTCAATGAATGTCTCCTTGTAGAACTCGGAGAGGAACTGGACCAAAGACTCTGGCGCCTCTGTCTCCCGCACGAAAATGATCAGTGTGAGCCGATCTCTCGCTGCCTCGCCTGCGCCCTCAATCAGTCGCTTGATATCGGTCCAAATGTTTGGCTGAAGAAGTTCGCCCTCGTCTAATGAATCAACAATCCAACACGCCCGTTGCGTACCATCGCGCCAGCCGTCCCATTCCGCGTTCTTGATCGAACGCCTCGCGGTGTGTTCCTCAAGGGGGAGAAACCACACATGTTCGCCCAGCTTGAGTTGCGACTGCTGGCTGTGGATCTCCCGGGCAATGTACGTCTTTCCCATCCAGGGGCGGCCGCGCACCAGAACCGCCTTGTACTCTAGGAGGTCGCCGATGCTGAGGAGTCCCGGCGAAGGAACGGTGAATCCATACTCATCGTGCTCGCACGACAGGTCTGAACCAGTGCCCCGGAACTGACGCGTTATGCCGGCATGAGGATCACCGATAGTCATGTAACCGCCCTATTGTCGAACAAGACCAATCGCCTCTCGACGCATACATCCCCTCGTTGCGTGCGTATTGCGCCATGGGCACGCCGAGGCGAACGGCTTCGACGGCATTCAACGAACCGCCACAACAGAACTCACATATTCTACATCATACCGTTCTTTCTGAACACGCGCCGATGATTAGATCGCCTAGTAGAACGAAAACAGAACGTCACCGCCTCCCGAGCTTCAACCCGCGCGCTACCAGATAGACCGAGTCCTCTGTCAGTTCGATCGAATCGGATATGGGTCGCGTGGCGCCCATGAGATCGACGATCGTCTGCAACTGCCCGGAGAGAGCGACTCGTTGCGAACGGGCCTCCGCCTGCCGCTTGCCATGCAACCGCCGGGGCTTCGAAATCATCCACCGGCCTCGTCACTTCGAACATGGCTTCGGGCGGCAGGTCCGCTCCAACGCAGGCCACGGTCCGCCATTGGGCCGCTATCGGGGCCGCCGCGGAAGGTATCTGCGGGACACAGACCAGGAATAGCCCAGATCGGAACCGGCGAAGGCAATTCATGAGTATAAGTCTCCCGTGGCTTGCCGGCACTCTCCTTACACTTGCCGCCCATTGTAACCGCTGACGGGACCGCTTGCACACAGGCGGTGGTTCCGTAACAATTGCGCTAGACGGAAGCAAGGTTCAAGACCAGGAGACACTCCCATGCGACTGGTTTGCTGCGCGATAGCGATCTTCGTCTGTGTTGCCACGGCGGTGCCCTGCTTCGGACAGCAACCACAGCGCCCCTACCGCCTGGAGAGCGTCGACCTGAAACAGCCTGTCATCTGGGGAGCCGAAGTGCGCGGCCCCGAAGACGG